>JAYUFF010000290.1:0-6091 GCA_043738825.1 Schlesneria sp. | reverse complement strand
GAACTGGATCGGTAGTGGCAATGATTTTGAGCGTTGATGCACAGTAGAAAAGTTTATGTTGGAGACCAAAGCATGAGCCTACAAGACGATCCTTCCCTTGCGACCAAGTTTGAGAACTTGAAGTCAGTTTTCGCAGCGTTTTCCGACGCAGTTTCTGAGGGTGATGATGATCGGGCGTTTTTGCTTTTCTTGAAGTTCGAGAGACTTTCCGAGTTGCTTACGGAACTGGCAGACGCCGTAGCCGGACACAAGACCCACTTCTATGAAGAAGCTTTTCGAGTGAAGAAATGGATGGAGTTTGAAGTCGGTCTTGCAGACGAACCCGGATATTGTTCTGACCAATCAGCAGCACAAACCATTTTGAATGGCGCTCTGAAATGGGGTTGATCCAAGTGTGATGACCTGATTCTAGGGTGGGCGCTCTCCACCAAGACTTGTTAAACGACGGTGGGCACTGCCCACCCTAAAAGTGAGATTTTCGATGGCTGTGTTGAGCGAGGAACTGCGGAACGAGATTCGGGCGCAGTTTCCGAAGTATCCGAACAAGCGAGCGGTCGTACTACCCGCCTTGCACCTCGTGCAGGACGCGCAGCGGCACGTCTCGATCCAGGCCGTGCGTGAGATCGCCGAACTGCTCGAACTGCATCCGTCGGAAGTTCACGACACGATGTCATTTTATGAGTTCTTCAAGGACGAGAAACATCAGCTCGGAAAGCACCGCGTCTGGGTTTGCCGCAGCATCAGTTGCATGTTGCGCGGCGGCGAAGAACTCCTCCAGCACATGTGCGAGAAGCTCCACGTCCACCCCGGCCAGACCTCGGCCGACGGCAAGATCACGATGGAATACGCCGAGTGTCTGGGAGCCTGCGAGGGTGCCCCCTGCGTCCTCGTCGATGACGAAGCCCACATGAACATCACGCCCGAAAAGGCGGATGAACTTTTGAAGAGTTTGTAAACGAAATTTGTAGGGTGCGTGGAGTCTTCGGAACGCACCTGATAGACCGAAGACGGTGCGTTCCGAAGACTTCACGCACCCTACAGATGAATGAGTCGCGGTGAAACCATGCCGGATGTGATTGTGCTTGCGGGACCAAACGGAGCGGGCAAATCGACGGCGGCATCGAGACTGTTGCAGGGAACGTTTGAAGTGACGGAATTCGTCAACGCGGACGTGATTGCTCGCGGGCTGTCCGCCTTCCACCCGGAAGGCGCGTCGATGGCGGCGGGGCGGATCATGCTGACAAGACTCCGCGAACTGACAGAGGATGGAAAGGATTTTGCTTTTGAGACGACGCTAGCCAGCCGGTCATTCGCTCCGTGGTTGAAGCGGATCATTGAGGAGCGTGGCTACCAATTGCGGTTGTTCTATTTCTGGTTGCCGAATGCAGAGATGGCCGTGAATCGTGTCGCAGAGCGTGCAAGGTCGGGAGGCCATACGGTCCCTGAAGAGACCATTCGACGACGGTACGAACGGGGATTGGCGAATTTGTTTGAGATTTACATGCCACTCGCTGAACGTTGGTTTGCGTACAAAAGCACTGAAAAGGGAATCCCCGAAATCGCCAACGGTGGCCGGGACCATCAAACAGTGGTGAGCTTACTGGATGACTGGCAACAGCTTTGTCGAGGCCAAAAAACATGATCCAACCCATCGAACAAAATGGTTCTCGTGGCTCCGACTCCCAGCGAGACGCGATCTATGACGACACCGAAAAAATTCATGCCGCCTTGGTGGAAGGTGTGCGCGATGCCCGTCGGTGGCACAAGCGAATGGGATTGCCGGTCGTCGAATGGCGGGATGGCCAAGTGGTTTGGATACCCGCCGAAGAGATTGATGATGTCGAGCCGACTGGCTCAGTCGTGACGCTCCCTGCCATCGCCAGGAATGAATAGTTAGCACCATGAGCTTTGAACCCACACTATTGGCTCGCGTCGGAAAGCCGGACAGCCAGTCGCTCGAAACGTATCGCCGGGACGGCGGCTATCAGGGCTTCAAGAAGGCTCTCGGGATGGCTCCCGTCGATGTCGTCACTCTCGTGAAGGACTCGGGCCTGCGCGGCCGCGGCGGCGCGGGGTTCCCGACGGGTCTCAAGTGGACCTTCCTGCCGAAGGACCATCCGGGACCGATCTATCTGGCCATCAATGCCGATGAGTCCGAACCGGCGACGTTCAACAACCGCATTCTGATGGAGGACGATCCGCATCAAGTTCTCGAAGGGATGGCGATCAGTTGTTACGCGATCAAGTCGAAAACCGCGTACCTCTATCTGCGGTACGAGTACGGACGCAGCTATCGCGTGCTGCAGAAGGCGATTGACGAGTGCTATGCCGCCGGGATTTTCGGCAAGAACATTTTCGGAAGCGGATCCGATCTCGATGTCGTCCTGCATCGCGGTGCGGCGGCGTACATCTGCGGCGAAGAGACCGGGCTGATCGAGAGCCTCGAAGGGAAGCGGGCCTGGCCGCGCATCAAGCCGCCGTTTCCGACCATTGAAGGTCTGTTCCGCAAGCCGACGATCGTCAACAACATCGAGACGATGGCGTGCGTGAAGCAGATCCTCGATCGAGGCGCCGAGTGGTTCAAGAGCATGGGCGTCCCGCCCGACCCGAACAATCCTCGCGATGCCGGCAGCTATGGCCCCAAGCTGTACTGCATCAGCGGACACGTCAACAAGCCGGGCTGTGTTGAGCTGCCGATGGGCATCACGGCGCGGGCACTCATCGACGAACACGGCGGCGGTGTCTGGAAGGGCCGCCAGGCGAAGGCCGTTGTCCCCGGCGGCATCAGCATGGGCTTCCTCTCCGCCAGCGAACTCGACACGCCGCTCGACTTCAACGGACCGGGCAAAGTCGGCTGCCTGGGACTGGGAACGGCCGCGATCACGGTCATCGACGATGAGACCAGCATGGTGGACGTCCTCTTCAACTGCGCCCGCTTCTTCGCGCACGAGTCGTGCGGCCAATGCACGCCGTGCCGCGAAGGGACCGCGTGGATGCACAAGATTCTCGCCCGCATCCGCATGGGTGAGGGCCAACTTCGCGACCTTGACCTGCTGACCGAAGTGGCCGCCTCGATGGGAATCATCCCCGGCACGACCATCTGCGGCCTGTCGGACGGAGCGGCGTGGCCGATCAAGAACGCGATCAAGAAGTTCAGACCCGAGTTTGAAGAGTACATCAACACGGGACGGAAAACCGTGAAGCCAGCAGACGCATTGATGGCAGTCCACTGAGTCGAGTTTTGAACCACGGAAAACACGGAAGGGCGATGAACCGGAGGGCGAAGTTGATGGCGGAGAATCAGCGCTGGGAGTATTTCACATTCAAGATCGACGAACCGTCGATTTCTTTTTCCGAGGTTGTGTTCAATCAGCGGCTGAATGAGCTTGGAGTCGAGGGATGGGAACTTGTCTCCGTTCTTTATATCAGCAGCGCCTTTTATTCGGACGTGCGATGTATCGTGGCGGTTCTAAAGCGGCCTCAACCCCGATAAGCAATACTTCAGTGAAATTCCGTGGTTCCGAGTTTTGGATTTGAAATGCCCACAGTCATCGTCAACGACAAGCCGGTGGAGATCGGTCCTTTCGAGAAGCTGAACTGCATTCAGGCGGCGCAGCGGGCGGGGGTCGAGATTCCGAGCTATTGCTGGCACCCGGAGTTGTCCGTGGTGGCCAGTTGCCGCATGTGTCTGGTCGAAGTCGGCGACAAGAAGCCGGACGGCACGATCGCCATGCAGGGGAAGCTCTTTCCCGGTTGTCAGACTCCGGTGAAGGACGGCACGGTGATTGTGTCGAACAGTGAGAAGGTCAAGGCGGCGCAGAAGGCGACGCTGGAGTACCTGCTCCTCAACCATCCGCTCGACTGCCCCGTGTGCGATCAGGCGGGCGAGTGCGGGTTGCAGGACTACAGTTACGAGTTCGGTCGCGGGTACAGCCGCCTCCAGGAACCGAAGAACATCAAGCCGGACAAGGACTACATCGGCGACCAGATTACGCTCTTCACCGACCGCTGCATCATGTGTACCCGCTGTGTCAGGTTCACTCGCGAGATCAGCGGCTCGGCCGAGTTGCAGGTCATCAGCCGGGGAACTCACGAGGAGATCGACATCTTTCCCGGAGACCCGTGCAACAACAAACTGGCCGGCAACGTGGTCGATCTCTGCCCGGTCGGCGCTCTCTGTAGTAAGGACTTCCTCTACGAGCAGCGCGTCTGGTGGCTCAAGACCAAGAACAGTGTCTGCCCCGGTTGCAGCACCGGTTGCAGCATCACAGTCGATCAGAATGAAGACGTGCTCTACCGCCTCAAGCCGCGCGTGAATGAGCAGGCTCAGGGGCACTTCATGTGCGACGAAGGCCGCTTTGGGTGGAAGTACGTTCAGTCCGAGAAGCGACTCAAGCGACCTGAACAGCGAACGGGAGACCAGACGGTCGCAAGCGATTGGGAAACGGTGTTGCCTGCCGTAAGGAACGCACTCAAGGACGCGGTCATTCGTGCGCCGGGCAAGTTCGCGGTGGTGATCTCACCGTGGGCGACGGTCGAAGAGGCGTATCTGTTGGCGACGTTTGCCAGGAAGCTCACTCCGAACGCGAAGCTCGCCATTGGGCCGGTGCGAGTTGTCGGTGAGGATGATCTCTATCCGAAGGACGTGTACGGCAAGCCCGAACCGAAAACAAAGTTCACCATTCGAGCTGAGAAGTGTCCGAACCGGCGCGGTGTTGAGGCGGTGCTTGAAAAGGTGCAGGGTTCAGTCGTCGAGTTCTCGTCTATCTTGGAGGGAGTCTCGCGCGGCGAGATCGAAGCGCTCTATGTCCTCGGTGGCGACCCCGAAGGCTGGATCAACGACGCCGACGCGGCGAAGCTGGACAAGTTGAAACTACTCGTTGTGCAAGACCTCTTGGAATCGGCGGCGTCTTCCAAGGCTCACTTCGTCCTGCCGGGAGCGGCGTGGGCCGAGAAGGACGGAACATTTGTGAACCACAACGGGCTGGCTCAAGCCATCCATCGCGGAGTGCGTGGTCCGGAAGAGGCTTGTCCCGACGGCCGCATCCTGATGGAACTGGCCGAACGCAAGGGCTTGTTCCACGCTCCGACGTTGCGGAAGGAGATTGGCAGCGAGATTCCCGCACTGACAGCGCTGTCAGTCGGTGAGCTTGGTGAATTGGGAGTGATGCTGGGGGATACTGCTTCGGCGCGAAAGCTGGAGGCAGCGGCAGTGTGAAGCGGGATTGGTTTGCGCGCCTCGCAACGCAACCGAAAGTGAGTTCAGGATGGTCATCTGGTCGGGTTTGGGTTTCTTGGTTTTGGTCATCACAGTTGCCGTAAGTTGTCTGATGAATTTCGTCCTCGATTCGCAATTTGGCGAAGGGTACTACTCGTCACATCAGTGGGCCGCTGGAGTAACGGTTCTAATTGGTGGTTTGATTTCGTCGATGGTTGGTTTCGTCTTGAAGTCGCGGAGTGATCGGGAGGTGATTGACGTGAAAACAGGCGAAAGATTGGTAATCAACCTCTCGTCTCACACGTTCTTCTTTATTCCGATGCACTGGGCGGGGATTGTCGCCGCGATCATCGGCGGCGTGGTTGCCGTTTACGATGTTATGACTTGAAAGACGGTTTGGTGAATTGTGGAAAATGACGACTGAAGTCGAAGTGAGTAGTGTGCGTGGAGCCTTCGGCTCGAAGAACAAAAGCTGGACGGGCAAGAGTGCCCATCCTACGCGGCACGAGTTTGAATCGAACAGATAGAACGAGACATGCAGTATCTCTTGAACTTTATGAGCAGCCAGTGGAACTGGATCGTCGGCATGTTGCCCGAGGCGGCTCGGCCGTATGCGATGCCGATGCTGGCCATCGTCATTGTGCTGAACGTCAATCTGGGGGTCTGCTCGTACCTGATCCTGCTGGAGCGGAAGCTGTCGGCGTGGATGCAGGATCGGCTCGGGCCGAACCGTGTGGGGCCGATGGGGCTGTTTCAGCCCGTGGCCGACATGCTCAAGCTGTTGCTCAAGGAAGACGTGATCCCCGGACACGTCAACAAGGTTCTGTTTGTGCTCGCGCCGGGCATCTCGGTCTTCACGACGTTCCTCGCGTT
>JAYUFF010000289.1:0-2304 GCA_043738825.1 Schlesneria sp. | reverse complement strand
TTCATCTGGGCGGCGGCGACGATTTTTTGTTGCTCGTGGGAAGGAACCTGCTCGTAGTGGCTGAAGTCTGTCGTGTAGGAACCCTGACCAGCAGTCATACTCGACAGGGTGCGTCCGTATGTGGCCAGTTCGGCCAGTGGGGCGCGGGCTTGGACGACCGTCATGCCACCGGGTTGAGTGTCCATTCCCTCCATGCGGCCGCGTCGGGGGTTGAGGTCGCTCGTCACGGCCCCGACGTAATCGGCGGGGACGGACACTTCCAGATGCATCACCGGCTCCAGGAGGCACGGCTTGGCTTGGAGGAACACGTCGCGGAAGCAGCAGCTTCCCGCCGTGCGGAACGCGGCTTCATTGCTATCGACCGGATGATCCTTGCCGAAGAAGACGGCGACGGCGATGTCCTGGATCTGGTAGCCGGCGAGGACTCCCTTCTCCATCCGTTCGATCACTCCCTTTTCGATCGCCGGGATGAACTGGTTGGGGACCGTGCCGCCCGAAACACAGTCCAGAAACGCAAAGTTCAGTTCCTTGTTGTAGTGGTGTTCGCGCAAGCCTTCGTAGTTGGCGCGGGTGAAGTGTGTATCGGGGTCGATGTCGTGCGGCAGGGCATAGACGCGCAGATGGACTTCGGCGAACTGGCCCGATCCGCCCGACTGCTTCTTGTGACGGTACGAGCCTTCCGCGCGACCGGCGCACGCCTCGCGATACGCCACTTTCGGCGCGTGAGTGACGATGTCCACCTTGTCGCGCTTGTGCAGCCGCTCCTGCACGATTTGCAGGTGCAAGTCGCTCATCCCGCGCATGACCATCTCGTGCGTTTGAGGATCGCGGGTGATGCGGAACGTCGGGTCTTCCTCTTCGATTTTGTGGAGTGCTCCGGAAATCTTCTGCTGATCGGCGCGACTCTTCGGCTCCACGGCGAGGCCAATCATCGGACTCGGGAAGCTGAGCGTGGGCATCACGACGCTTCTGTCGCCTGCGACGAGCGTGTCTCCCACTTGAAAATCGTCCACCTTGGCCACGACCAACACGTCACCCGCATGAGCCTCGTTGATGGCCTCGACCTGACCGCCCTGCACGTCGAGCAATTGATGGACCTTCACGTCCTTGCCCGTGCGCATGTCTCGAACCATCGAGTCCTTCGTCAGTTTGCCCGACAGGACGCGGATGAAGCTCATCTTGGAGACGAACGGGTCGATGCGCGTCTTGAAGACCTGCGCGACGAACGGCGCGTCTTCGGTCGAGATGACTTCGACATCGCCACCACTGTCCGACATGCCGTGGCGGACGAGTTCACCCGGCGTGAGGGCAAAGTCGGCCACGGCATCCATCAATTCGGCAACTCCCACCCCGGACTTCGCGCTGACGCAGAAGATCGGGATCAGTGATCCGGAGGCGATCGCCTTGTTGACTCCGCCGAGAACCTCATCGGCCGAGAGTTCCTCCCCCTCCAGATAGCGTTCCATCAGTTCTTCGTCGGCCTCGACAATCGCATCCATCACGGCCGCGCCGTACGCCGTCGGATCGACGACAACACCGTTCTGGCCCGTGTGTTTCAAATTCAACGTGCTCTTCACGGCCTTGAAGTTGGTTCCCGCGCCGCACGGCACGTTCATGGGAACACAGTTCTTGCCGAAGGTCTCTTGAATGCGATCGACGAGGCTGGCGAAGTTGATGTTCTCGCCATCGAGCTTGTTCAACACGATGACTCGCGCGAGATGAGCCTTGCCCGCCAGTTCAAACGTGCGGCGTGTGTTGGCTTCGATGCCGGCCGCCGCGTTGATGGTGACAAGTGCGGTCTCGGCGGCACAGACGGCGCTGATGACCTGGCCCACGAAGTCGGGATAGCCCGGCGTGTCGATCACGTTGACCCGCACGCCGTGATGCTCGAAGTGAACCATCGCGGCCGAGATCGAGAAGTGGTGCTGCCGGGCCTCGTCGTCGGTGTCGAGCTGACTGGTGCCGTCGTCAACGGACCCCGGCCGCGAACCGACTCCCGCCTTGAACAGCATCTGATCCGCCAGCGTCGTCTTCCCGACGGCACCGTGGCCCACCAGCACAATGTTGCGAATTTTCTCCGAAGCATACTTGGACATACCGGCTCCCCTTTCGTCGAATGACAGTCGAGTTTTTCGAGCACGGACAAAGACAGGACGTGGCCCGAATTGTACGACTGGCCAGCGGGGAAATGCCAGCGGAAGAAAGTAGGAGTCAGGGGTCAGGAGTCAGGAATCAGCAGGCAAAGACAACCGCTGGCCGTTGTCTTTGCCTGTTTTCCGACTCCTGATTCCTGTCCCCTGACTC
>JAYUFF010000288.1:0-6099 GCA_043738825.1 Schlesneria sp. | reverse complement strand
TCTTGTCGCCGTTTTGTTCAGCCACTATCACCCGGTCACTCCCGTTTTCTCATGACAAGTTTCAGGCAGTTTGATGGCGCACCCGTGGGGCGCGTGGGTCGGGCGGTTCTGATCGCCTGGGCCATGTTTCTCATCGCGGGTTTCGCGTTGGCTCGGTCACTGGAACCGGACCCGCGCGGGTTTGGAACGCACCGTCAACTCGGCCTGCCCGAATGTACCTTTCGTTTGCTGTTCGCGCGAGCCTGTCCCGGCTGCGGTATGACGACCAGTTTTTCGCATTTCGTTCGCGGCGAGTTTGCGGCGGCGGCCCGAGCCAATGAAACGGCTCTGCTGCTGGCGATCCTGTCCGCAGTCATGATTCCCTGGAGTCTGTCGAGCGCGGCGCGAGGCCGCTTGTGGTTTGTCGATGATCCCGTGCCAGTCTTCGCGGGTGTGGTGATTGCTCTCGGTGCGATTTCGGTCGCGCTGTGGGTGATTCGGCAGTGGTTGGTGGCGTGAGAGTGAAGGGGCGGCAGGCCCCTGTGGCTTTAGGCGAAGGATCGCCGTTATGGACGAGACAACATTCATTTCAACGCGTCGGCTGTGGCTGATGGCGGCCAGCGGAGTGTTGTGCGGCGCGCTGGTCTGCGCGCTGCCCGGCTGCTCGCTGGGTGTCATGTTCGGCAAGATGCTGACCGGCGATCCGATGATCCCGGCCGAGTTCAAGTCGAGAACGCGAATCGACCTCGCGAAGGAGAAGCACACGGTACTCGTCGTCTGCACGACTCCGACATCGGTCGAGTCCGACTTGGCCACCTTGAAGTTTGACCTGATCGATGGTGTCACGCGCCGCATGGAACGCAACGGCGTGAAGGTCATCAACCCGGACCTCGTGGCGACCTGGATCGACGAACACAGCGGCATCGGCTCGGACCCCTCGGAGCTGGCTCGCGACTTCGAGGCAGACTACATCGTCCACATCGACGTGGAGGTGTTTGGTCTGCGCGAGCCGAACAGTCCGAAGCTGCTGCGCGGACAGTCGTCGGGATTTGTCCGCGTCTTCAAGGTCGAAGAGGCCGGTTCGCAGCGACAGGCTCACAACGTCTATTCCAACGAGTTCACTTCGACCTACCCGAAACACCAACCGATTTCGGAACAGGGACGGACGGCCGTGACATTCCAGAAGGACTACGTCGATCGCGTGTGTGATCAGTTGGCTCAAAAGTTTTATGACCATCGACCGGGGACGGATTTCTGAGTCGAGGGTCGAAGGTTGAGGATCAGAACGGGGATGTCTTCTCTGACCCTCAACCCTCAACTGCAAATCACGGAAGGCGTTTTCATGAGAATCGACTCCACATTCAAACGACTCACGCGCGGCGGGCTGTCGCTTCTGGCAGCGCTGCTGGTCTGCGCCTCGCTCAACGGTTGCAGCTACGTGATCATGCTGGGCTATCTGATTGGCGGTCCGCCTTCCGTGGAAGCCGAGTTCGACGCGCAGACGAAGGAGTCGATGACCGCCAAGGATGTGACCGTGGCCGTTGTCTGCTTCGCGCCGAACGAGGTGCTGTACGGCTTCGAGAACGTCAACCACGAGCTGGCCAAGTACGTCACGTTCCGACTCGCCCAGCACAAAATCAACATCGTGCCGCACGACTACGTGAAGGCGTGGTTGGAAGAGAACAAAGACTGGGACAAGCCCGAGGAAATCGGGGCCGCGTTCAAGGCGACCTACGTCGTCTACATCGACCTCAACGAATTCTCGCTGTACGAAGAGGGGAGCGCGAGCCTGTATCGCGGCCAGGCCGAAGCGATCGTCAGCGTCTGGAAGATGGACGACAACGGCGAGGCCGAGAAGATCTTCAGCGCCGAGAAGATCTCGAAGTACCCCTCACAGCAACCGATCAGCACGTCGGAAGAATCGTTCACCAATTTCAAGGCACGCTATCTCACGCGACTCAGCGACCAAATCGGTCGGTTATTCTATGAGTACTTCATTTCGGACGAGATCGCCGGCGACAGTTGACTGGTCCCCCGCAGAGCGAGCCAGAACAGCAGAGTCCCTCCGCACGGCAACGTTGGCTGATCGCGTTCGATGGAGTTGTGCTTTGGACAGGTTCTTACTCGGCCGCTGCGACGGCGGTCGTTTCGTCAGAGGCTGCTGCCGCCGAGGAATTTGTCGAACCGGCGGCTGGCGGCTTGGTGTTCTTTCTGGACAGCTCACCCGACGATTTCCAGTTTCGGAGTTGTCGCCACGAGCGATAGACTTCGATCCCGCTAAGCAACGAGGCGAGTGAACAGGCCAGCCCCTTCCAAAGTTGAGTCGGCATCCCCACGAATGGTGCTCCGAGGAATGCGGTCGTCGCCAGCGTCGAGACACCGAGCAGGAGCGACTTGGCAACCACGGCCGACAACAGATTCTTGGTTGTGTGTCGAGCCAGCGCGGATCGCGCCGACTGATGCGCCACCTGGCGGAATGACTGCAAGTCGTCCCGCGCGGCCTGTCGGTCCTGTTTGTGTTTCGGCTCGGCCGTCAGGTGTGAACGATCAGCGGGATCGAACGTGGTCTCCCGGACGGGCGATTCACCGTTGGAGGCGTCGCGCTGGCGCGAGGTTTCCGCAGCGGCAGCAGCGGCGGCGGTGAGCGATGTCACTTCACAGGCCGACACTTCGGCACCGCCACGAGTGCGGGAGAGCAGCCGGGCCATGTAGGTCTCCACGGAATCGTCGGCTTCGCTGTCTTTGACCGCCTCCGGAGTCGAGTCCGAGCCCGATTGTTGGACTGACGAACTGGAGTCGTCATCGGCCGCCCGCTCTGCGTCGGTTGGTACGATCGAATTCAATTCGGTCTCGACGCTCGAAGGGGTTTCCGGCGGCAATTCACTCGCGGCACCGTCGGCGGTCGGTGCGAGTGTCAGCTCCATGTAATCGTGGTCGTCCTGCGACGACTCCTCGTTCGCCGAGTCGTCAGCGATCTCAACCGGCGCATCGAACTCGGCTGTCCGGGGATGCTGCATGGGTAGATCGAACATCTGCGCCAATTGGACTCGCAGACTGGAGATTGTGAGTGGATCGACCGACGCGGTTGGTGTGGCAGACGGTTCGCCAGCGTCGGCCACAAATCGCGAATCGATCCCATCGACGGCTTCGTCGAGACGACTGGCCGCACTCTCAAACAACGAGTCCTCGCTGTTGCAGAGATCATCGAGAGCCATGACCGCAGTCGCGGCGTGCGGGCTCCACCAGTTGGGCGGCGCGGCAACATTCTCCGTCGGCGAGTACTCCTGCGCCGGAAGCGGCGTGCCAAACTGCCGGTTGATTTCGGCCAACGTCTCATCGACCGTCGGCACGTCGTCCGCCGTCGCGGTGGTGGTGGAGCTGGAACTCTCAAACTCGACGGCCACCTCGGGAGCAACCGTGTTGAGCGACCGGCTCCACATGGCGACAGTGTTTTCCAACACAGACTCATCGCAGGCCGTGCCCGACGCGCATCGAGTTTCCACGTCGCCCGAGGCCACTCCCTCCAACACCGTCGCGACAGACGGAGTGGCGGCCGACGCGGTCATCATCAAATTGGAGCTGGCGACGAATGTCGTCGGAACTGCGTGCTGAGAGTGAAATGCGGCCGACGTGTCATAGAGTGTGTTGTCCTCCCAGAAGTGGTGAGCTGCGGAAGCCGGAGTGGTCACCTGCGGCGTGGGACGTGTGTGAGGCACGTCCTCATGATCGCGAACGGCATCTTCAATCGAGTACGCGGTCTCGGCGACCGACTGCTGAGGCTCATCGAACCTCGACGGAGCGGCGACCGACACTGGCGGGATTTCGGACGGGTTCGACGCGACGGAGTTGACCGCACCCGCATTCAGGCTGTGATCGAGCGGCTCGTGGTCGCTCCCGTCGGTTGGGATCGGAGGTGGTACGTGAATGGTCTTGTAGGGCTCGACGAACCAGTCCCGCAACGTGGGGGCGGCGACGGCAGTGCCGGTCTCCGATCGGACGGGTGTGGAACGCGGGGCCTCGTGTGTCTGCTGCGACCGCGCCAACTCCAATTCGACGTGCTGCAACCGCTCGCGGACTTGAATCAGTTCGACCCGGTCGGCGGTGACGGCGGCCTGCTGTGAGGTAAATGCCGCGCGTTCCACCTCGAAGTCGGCTCTGTCCGATTCGGCAACGCGGCGCAGTTCGTGTCCTTCCAGACGCTCGGCCTGAAGGCGTGTGTGATCCCGATCGAGTCGTTCGCGCAACTCGACGTGTTCGCGCAGTTCCAGTTCGCGGCGCGCGGCCCCGCTCGAACGTTCGGTCAGGAATTCCGTGCGGTCTCGTTCGAGCTGCTGCCTCGTGCCGAGCAGTTCCTCCTGCGTGAGGGACAGCGCCCGCCGTTCGGCCGCAACTCGCGCCTCGCGCTCCTGCACGGCGACCAGATGCTGTTGTCGCTCGGTGTCGAATTCGGCACGCAGCGTTTGCAGCGCGGCGCGGTCGGTCGTCAGTTGAACACGCTCGGCAGCATGGACACGACGATCGCGTTCGTGCTCGGCTTGAAGACGCTGAAGCTCGGAACGCTCGCTGGCCAAACGATCGGCTTCGGCCAGGAGTGCCGTCCGCCGTTGCTCCATCGACAGGAGTTGGCCGTTCAACTCACCTGACGTGCGACGATAGGCGGCGTCCCACTCCTGCCACAACGTCATGTGATGAGCGTACTCATCGTCAAGCTTTTTGCGTGTGACTTCGGCCGTCACACTGAGCTGCTCGTGTTCGAGAGCCAATCGCGACTGACTGCGTTCGACATCTGCTTCACGCTCCGCCACGCGGGCGACGCGCTCGTGAAGCTGCTGCGATTGACGAGCCAGTTCGTCGGCGCGGCGCTGCAATTCGTCCTGTCGCACGAGCAATTGACGACGCTCGGCTGCCAGAGCTTCGGATCGCAGAACGGCATCACCAGTGGAAGAGGATTGCGCGACGACCGGATCCTGAAGTTCAGCCAGCCTGTGTTCGATCTCGTCCAGTTTCAAATCGAGCATCTCGGTGGAAGGGGACCGCTCGGCCGGAGCATCGAACGTGTGAGCGAGCGTGTTCAACGTCTCGTCTGCCGGGGGAGCCGCCTGCTTCACCGCAGATTCCGACGATGCGATGGGACTCGGTTCATCCGTCGTCACGGCCACGACGACTTCGGCAACTTCGGCAACTTTCGGCAACTCGAGGGGGGACGGCACAACCGAGTCTTGGACCTCGGTCGAGATCGAATCCACCACGGGTGGCACGGCCACTGTCACCGGGGTCGTCGTGAACTCAAGATGAGTTTCGTCCACGGGTTTGGCGAGAAAGGTTGATTTCACGGGCGGTTCGAGGACCACTTCGGCAGCGTGCGAGTCGTCGTCATCGAAGGCGTGTTCGTTCACCGCGGTGATGTCCGCCAGTTCTGCGGGACTCGCCGCGCGAACTCGAAACGTGAGCGGCCCAATGCTGAGCCGGTCACCCGGTCGCAACGCCATCTCGGAAACAGGCCCCTCGTTGACCCACGTGCGCGGATCGAGAGCCTTCACCACCGTGCGGTGTTCGCTCACCACGATCATCGCATGATGCGGCTCCACGTCATCGGCCCGGACTCGCACCGAGCAGTCTTGCGACGTGCCGAGCAGATGCTTTCCCAAACCGAGATGGATCGAGGGCAGGCCGCAATGCCGGGGTGGATCGAGTACCAACGGCGTGGCGAACTTGGTGTAGGACGGACTGCGATGGGACGACTTCGCAAACGTGGTGTTCATGCCGTGACTTTCCTGTGGACATCGCGTGGACGCAGCGGGCGTTGGCCGCAGCCGACTGTCTCGCCCGCAAGGCGATGAGAAAACGCAACGAGACTCATCAAGGCATATACGTCGCAAAATCAACACGGTCAAAAACTGAGCGGGCGGCTACGATGCTAATCGGCAACACGCGGGGCGGCTCGACGGGAACCGACCGGAAATTCGCTGCGTGCCGATTGTGACGGGCCGCGCAATGGCAGCGGTCGTGGCGCGAATGCCTGTTGGTAGGTCGAGGGTTGAAAGTTGAGGGTTGAGGGTCAGAGAAGACGGTTTCTTACCCGTACTCTTCTGTCCATCAACCCTCAACTTTCAACCCTCA
>JAYUFF010000287.1:0-2308 GCA_043738825.1 Schlesneria sp. | reverse complement strand
TCCGACAGCACCCCCGCGCGGAAATCCGCCTCGATGCTGCGCAACGCCGGCAGCACCGCGTCATCGAAAGCGGCGAGCGCGGTCTGTTCGCGCACCTGATGACCGCTCACGGACTCACGCGACTCGGCGAAGAGGCGGAACAGCCGGAGTTCGGTGCGCCGGATCGTGGCGTTCGCCGTGCCGCACTCGTCGTGTTCCTTCACATCGCGTTCTCTCACGTCGCGCTCGATCACCTCGGCGTCCTCATGAACATGCACGAAGCCCTTGCTCATCACGCGGGCCATCGACCAGTCGGGCCGGTTCCACAATCGCTGCGATGGATGAATGAAATGATGTGGAAACGCGAGCGACCTCACTCCGTCACCCAACTCGCCCTGCAACGAGATGTGCAGCGCCATGTCCTGCGGTTCGGCGATGACACCCAACCGGCACAACAGCAGCGGACCAAGCACCATCGCGTGAAAGGATTTTGACGGACGAAACGCCGCTTCCACCATCCCACCAAACTCGGGCCGGTTCGGCGACGGAACGCCGAGAAACGGCAGAGCCTCCTTCCAGGCGGCGAAGTGATCGGGATCGACTCGCGGAATCTGGACCTCGATCCCGATCGGGACGAGACACCGCGACCAGCGCGACTCGGCTTCGGCCAGCCAGTTCGCGATGCCTCGTCCGTCGAGACCGCACGCGGCGGCGAGCGCGACGACCGAGTTGGCCCCCGGCGACAACCGGTCGTCCGGCGCGGGAGGCTCGAAGTCGCCGATGACGATCGCGCGCGGTTTCGTACTCTGCGGTGTTGCACCCCGTGGTTGCGAGGGATCTGTCCTCCTGTTCCCCTCGCCCCCTTGGGGAGAGGGGTTAGGGGTGAGGGGCGAGTCATCACACGCCCGATCTCCGCCGACATAGCTCGGCAACGGATTCCCCTCACCCCCGGCCCCTCTCCCCAAGGGCGCGAGGGGAGATGAAAGCCCACTCTCTGAGGCTGACCACCGATTGGCGACTGCACCCGTCAGCGACAGCCACCGGCCACGCAGCGCGCGATCGGCGGCGAGGCGGGCTTCGTCGTTCGGCTCCAACCGGACGCGAGCCTGCTCGATCACGAAGTCGCCTCGACGATCGTGAGGGATGTTCCACCGCTCGGCCAGCGCGAGCGGTTCGGCCAGAAACATCCGACTGACGTATCGCGACGACGCATGAAAGCAGACCGGGGCGGGATCGCGTTTCGTCCTCACACGGTCGAACGGCGGCAGCGACTTCTGTTCGAGGAACAGCATTCGATCCGAGTCGCGCACGGCCGCGAGAAACAGATCGGTGTCGAGCGGATCACCCACGTCGAACGGTTTGGTGTCGTCGCGCAGCAAACCCAACTCATCCGGCAACAGTCGCCAGACGAAGGCTCGGATGCGCCGCAGCCAGCGGTGAGCGATCTTCGTCATGCGCGGTTCGTTCGTCATCCGAGCCGTCACGTACGAGAAGCCCGACGACAGCAGATTGAGGGCCTCCGGCGTGACATCCTCGTCACAGTAGCCGCAGTGGCGGATCAGCCATTCGACACATTGCGGTTCGCTCGCATGGTGGTCGCCAAGCCAACTCGGTGTCACCGGAAAGCCGATCGTGGGAGGCGGCGATGTTTGCGGAAACCCGAACGCGGTCATCAACGGTACGATCAGCGCGGGGTCATCGGCGAGACACAGTTGTCGCAGGAGGTCGCTGTCGATCAAGTCGCCTTGTTTCAGCAACGGCAGCGCCGCATCGGGCTGACGCAACGCGACAACCGCCGCCGCCGCGAGACGCACGTCGGCCAACGGCGACTCCATCAGCGAGACGACTCGCGCGAGGATCGCGTCTGATAACGGAAGCGACTCGTGACCCAACGCCCTCAACACCGCCGGGGCGACCGTCTCGAATTGTCCCGCGTCGGCCTTCAAGTATGGTTCGACGAGCGCGACGAGTTGCGGCTCCGGCAGTTCGGCCATGCGTCGCCAAGCCAGATGCTGCAACGGGCGGCAACCGCTGTGGAGAGCCTGAATCAAGTTCGTCCCGTCGATCCGCGCGGTCAACGCCGCCAGCAACGGCTGTCGCGGTCGCTCGGCAAAGTGCCGCTCGGCGAATGTGGACAAGAATGAAGTCACAACAGAACCTTGTTGCTGGGGGCGTCGTTGCTGGTGGAGTCGAGGTCTTCGTCGGGGCCATCGCCTTGATGAATCGGGGATGGTGGGTGCCACGGTAATCTGGGATGTTGGGTGCCACGGTCACGGAGCTTCGACGTGGCCGTGAGTTTGGGAAACAGCCTTCACATCCTCGCACGGCC
>JAYUFF010000286.1:0-6108 GCA_043738825.1 Schlesneria sp. | reverse complement strand
TCTTATCTTCACTGCGTTTTCGGCCAACATTGGCCAGCCATCTTGGGATATCTCACGGTTTTGCATGTAAAGATAAGCTCCCACAACTCAGCAGCACTACACTAGGATTCCGAAGTAAAAAGTAGTGCAGAGACCCGCAAGCCACCTCGGCAAGCGGGGTGGGGTTTCAACACAAAGCCTGGTCGGTTGCTATCGCGAACCGGCCGTCTCGGTCAGCGGCACCTGCGGCTGGTCCTGCAAAACACCGAACAATTCGAGATTGCCCGAGGTCACGACGAGTTCCCCCTTGAGCAGCGGTTCGGCCGCAAGCGGGGAGTCGTTCTTCGCGGGAGAGCACTGAATCAGCGCGAGGTCTCGTCCGCGACGAATCACCGCCACGCGACGTGCTCGGACTTCGCGAAGACTGGCGTCGCTCGCCACGAACACGGTGGCGATGCTCCCTTCGTCGATGACCGCCGAGTTCGGCACGACCACCGCATCCGACGGGCCGGGGAGTTCGATGGTCGCCGTGATGAATTGGCCTGTGCGCAGTTGAAACCTGGGGTTGTCGATCCAGCCCACGACGGCGGCCGTGTGTTGGCTGGGATCGATCACGTGACCGATGACTTCAATGCGTCCGTCGATCGGATCGGATTCCGGTTCCGCCTTGAGTCGCACCTTCCACGTGCGCTGATCGGGACGCACCGCCGTCAGCTTGGGAATGTCTTCCTCGTAAACATTCGCCAGCACGCCCATGCGACTGAGGTCCGCGATCCGGAACAGATCGACGCCGGTCTCGACGATCTCGCCCAGCGAGACATTTCGTTCGAGCACGGTCCCGTCCAGCGGCGAGCGAATCTCGACGTTGGCCCACGTTTTACGGATGCCCGTCCCGCCTGGACTTTCACCTCGACTGATGCGAGCCGCTTCGGCGTAGACCTCGGCGATCTCGTCGTCGGTCTCACGCCAGGACCTCAAGGTCCGTTCGGCACGCTCGACGGCAATCACATCCGATTCGAACTTTTGCCGCGCCTCACGGACCACCTGACCCGAGACACTTCCCTTTTCCAGTCCTTCCAGCCGTTCGAGCGTCGCCTTGGAAGCGCTCCGCCGCGAAACGAAATCGATCAGGTCGCTTTTCTTCTCGCCGATCTCCTTGCTCCAGATGATGGCGATCAACTGCCCCTTGCTCACGAAGTCCCCCGCGCGAAGCTGCCGCATCACGGGCGAGTCTGCCACCTGTGCGCCGTTCGCATCCGTCACAGGGACTTGTCCCACTTCGACGATCTCGCCCGAGAACCGCGTATGGACGACGGCCAAGTGACTCGAATCCAGAAACAGCGACCCCGCGAGCAGCAGTGGTTCCGTGGCCGGTGCCTGCCGCGCGGCGGCCACGCGAATCTTGAGCGAGTCGATCACGCCCGTGCTGAGCCGCAACTGGCCCGGCTGCCCCGCCACCGACTCGACTCCATAGAGACCGTGATTCTCCACATGGGCCGTCTTCGGATGAGCCTCATGCTCGTCGAACGCCTTCAATCGTTCGGACGTTCTTCCGAACCAATACCCACCGCCAAAGGTCGCCCCAATCAGCAGGCCCACACCGCCAATGATGCTCAGCTTCGGAAAAGCCATGAGACTCCCACCGCAAGAGAATGAGCGAAACGCAAGCAATTCGCAGGTCGCCAGCAACGAATGCCGACTATCAGGCGCTTCGTCGCCCGCATTGTCGCGACTTTGGTACGTTGCACAACACGCAGTTGATGACAACTCGCTTAAGATGACAATCAGTTCAGCAATTCCGACACGGCGAACGGGTGCCGCTGAGCCACACTCGTAGCCGCTTGGCTCAACGATGCAGAAGCCCAGTGCTGCGGCATTTTCCGCCATTGGGTTTCACGCCCCGCGTTTCTCGATCTTCGCCAAACTGTCTTTCAGTGTGACCGTGCGGTTGAAGACGACGTGGTCGGGCTGGGAATCCTTCGTATCGACGCAGAAGTAGCCGAGTCGCTCGAACTGACAGCGGTAGCCCGGTTGGGCTGAGGCAAGAGATCGTTCGAGTTTCGCGTCGCTCACCACTTCGAGCGACTTCGGGTTGAGATACGTCTTCCAGTCCTCACCCTCGGGGATGTTGGCGACGTTCTCGATGCTGAAGAGGTGGTCGTACAAGCGAACTTCCGCAGTGACGGCTTGCTCGGCCGAGACCCAGTGGATGGTGGACTTCACTTTGCGACCGTCGGGTGCGTTGCCGCCGCGCGTGAGCGGATCGTAGGTGCAGCGCAGCTCGGTGATCTCACCCGTGGCGGGGTCTTTCACGGCTTCCTGACAAGTGATGAGATAGCCGTAACGCAGCCGGACCTCGCGGCCGGGGGCCAATCGAAAAAACTGCTTCGGCGGGTCTTCGCGGAAGTCGTCCTGTTCGATGTAGAGCGTCTTCGAGAACGGGACGAGACGCGTCCCCGCCGCCTGGTCTTCCGGGTTGTTGATCGCTTCCAGTTCCTCGACCTGCCCGTCGGGATAGTTCGTCAGCACGACCTTGAGCGGTTTGAGCACGGCCATCGCGCGCGGGGCGTTCCTGTTGAGGTCCGCGCGCACGGCATTCTCCAACACGCCCAGGCTGGTGATGCCGTTGAACCGCGTGACGCCGATCTCCTCGCAGAAGGCTCGCATCGCGGCGGGCGTATAGCCACGGCGGCGGATGCCCGCGATCGTCGGCATGCGCGGATCGTCCCAGCCCGAGACCGACTTGGTCTCGACCAGTTCGAGCAGCTTGCGCTTGCTCATCATCGTGTGCGTCAGATTGAGCCGTGCGAACTCGATCTGCTGTGGGTGGTAGAGGCCCAGCGAGTCGATCAGCCAGTCGTACAGCGGCCGATGATTCTCGAACTCCAGCGTGCAGATCGAGTGCGTGATCCCTTCGAGCGAATCACTGTAGCCGTGCGTGAAGTCGTACAGCGGGTAGATGCACCACGTGTCGCCCGTGCGGTGATGATGCGCGTGGCGGATGCGGTAGAGCAGCGGGTCGCGCATCGTCATGTTGGGATGCGCCATGTCGATCTTCGCGCGGAGGACATGCGCCCCGTCGGGGAACTCGCCCGCTCGCATCCGCCGGAAGAGGTCGAGGTTTTCAGCGACCGACCGTTCACGATACGGATTGTGCTGGCCCGCCTCCGTCAGCGTGCCGCGCTGGGCGCGGACCTCCTCGGTCGTCGAACTGTCGACGTAGGCCAGACTCTTCTCGATGAGTTGCTCGGCGTACTGGTAGAGCGTCTCAAAGTAGTCACTCGCGTAGAAGAGGCCATCCCACTCGAAGCCGAGCCAGCGGACATCGTCCATGATCGAATCGACGTACTCGACATCCTCCTTCGTCGGATTCGTGTCGTCGAACCGCAGGTTGCACTTCCCGCCATACGTCTTCGCGAGGCCAAAGTTCAGGCAGATCGACTTGGCATGTCCGATGTGCAGGTAGCCGTTCGGCTCGGGCGGAAACCGAGTATGGACTCGCCCACCGAACCGCCCCGATTGAGCGTGCTCGGCAATGGTGTCGTGAATGAAGTTCGAGGGAGCATTGGCGACGGGGCCGTTCGTGGCCGGGGTCTCTTCCGTGGACATGACGTTCATTCCTCTTGGCAAGTCTCCGCCCGAGGCCGGAGGGTGTGAGATTGGGTTGGGTTCGATAGTCAGCGGTGGCAGCATCGCGAGTAGTTGGCCTGGAGTCAGCACGGGGATCGAACTGTTTTGAAATCCGGAGTTGTCACGGGTGACAATCCCGTCGAGCTGCGATGAGTTGGCACACGCCAACTGAAGGTCGTCCTCGAAGTCCACCCCGTGCCGTTTGACGGCGAAACGTAACTCGGACAGTCTCACGTCGATGATTCTGAGTCGTCTCAGGCAACCACGGACAGCCCGCCAAGCGACCTCACGTCCCTCGTGTCGGCGACTGATGTAGTAGATGTCCGTCAGTGTGGTGGCGGTCACGTGCAGTTCGATTCGCCCGACGCGGTGCAACTGCCACAACGCCCGCGCCTCACCGAACCACGGCTGCCGCCGCATGAGAAAGTCCAACATAACATTGGTATCACACAGGACACGCATCAGCCGTACTTTCGCATCCGTTCTTCTTCGAGCCAGCGTTCACATTCTTCATCGGTCGGCGGTGGCGTCCCGTTGTCGAGAATGCCCTCCAACTCGTCGATCGTCGGAGCATCGTCGTCTGAATCACAATCGTCTGTTGCCAACATCCCCTCGATCTCATCCAGCGACATCGTCATCGGCGGACGCGGAAGCGGGCGTTTTTGCGCACCGAGGCCATCCAGCAATCGCCTGGTCAGAGTCCAACGATCCGTCGTCGGCCACTGCTCCAGACGTTCCAAGACTTCGGAAAACTCCTGCTGCGAAACCGACACGGGCGAAATCATCATTGGACTCCTCTTTGAATTGACCAACCCCTGGCATCACTCGTGTTCCGTTTCGGGTTGCGGTTCCGGCAGCCAGAAGCTGGCGATGAAGCCGATCAAATAGACCAGGAACGCCGTGATACCGGCCGCGTACGCGAGACTCGCAGGACGGCTGATCCCCTGCATGGAAGTCAGCAGCAGCGGCCCGAGGAACATCCCCGTCAGAGCGTTCGCCGATGTCCCCACCATGCGCCCACCGACGTTGGCGGCGAAGCTCTCGCCAGTGCCTCGCAAATGAACCGGATACACACGCGGCAGATAGTTGCCCCAGAAGCTGAACTGAGCGACGGTGACAAAACCCGTTACCAGAATGCCAATTTTCAACAGCATGATGTTGTCCGCTCCCGGCACGTTGCCAGCGGCCGGAAAGAAGAAGACGAGTGGGATAATGAACAGTCCGGGAACTTGGAACAGCCACAGCAGCTTCCGGCGGCTGACGATGCGTATGGCCAACCACGCCAGCGCGAAGCGACCCAACAAACCACCGAACTCCTGCCAGAGTTGCACGTCCTTGACAACCGACTGCTGATCCTTGTCGAGCTTGCGAATCTTCGTCTTCAATTCTTCAGCGGCGGGAGATCCCTTCTCAGCCTTGTCGAGTTCAGCTCGCAGTTTGGGGAGCGGTGCCCAAGCCTTGTTCAGGCCGGGGACGATTTGCGGCGTGAACTGGATCGCGCCGAAGGCCGCTCCGTAACAGCACGCGAACAGGATCGCAGTCACGATGCTCGTCTTGCGGTACTGGGGCGAGAGCAGCGCCACTACGCTTGGCCGTTTCAACGTCCCCTGCTCCTTCTTCCGCTGCCACACCGGTGACTCGGGCAGAAACGGACGGATGAAGATCAACGGCAGCGCGGGCAGCACGCCCGAAATCAACGTGTACCTCCACGATGAGTGCGAACCGAGGATCGCTGGCAGTTGTTCGTTGTAGGTCACGCACAAACCGTAGGCCACCGTCACCAGCAACCCGCCCACCGACGAGAAGGCCTGCGTGTAACCGAGCACCGCCTCGCGCCGTTTTGGATCGGGAAACAGTTCCGCCAGCCAGGCCACCGCCGCGACAAACTCGACGCACACACCGATGAAAGTCGTGCAGCGCAGTACCAACAGCATCTGCGGCGACGTACTGAAACCCGCCGCCAAAGCAGAGAATGCGTAGAGCAGGATGCTCCACGTCAACACGCGCCGTCGGCCCAGCCAATCCGTCAGATAGCCGCCCAACAGTCCAAAGGTTCCGCCACAGAGGGCGCTGCCCCACATGATGTAGCTGTTCCACGCGAGGATGGCCTTGAACCCCGTGTCCGTGTCGGGATCGACGTGCAGCAATTCCGCCAGCGCAGGTCGCGCGATGATCGGCATCATCAGCAGTTCATAGATGTCGAACGCGAAGCCGATGGCGGCGATGACGCAGATCAGCCATTGCGTGCTGGTCAGCGGCTTGGCTTCATTCAGCGAAGGAGCGGGAGCGGACATGCGGTTCATTCTCCGAGGAGCGGCGTCACGGGAGGGCGGGCGAGTTGGATCAACTTCGTTTCTTCCGCGAAGTCGGCCACAATGGGCCGCCAGTCTAAGTGAGCTTGGAAACACCGGCAACCAACAGGGACGAAGACCTCCGGGCAATCGCCGATTTCAAATGTTGGGTGCCACGGTCACGGAGCTTCGACGTGGCCGTGCGAGG
>JAYUFF010000285.1:0-2311 GCA_043738825.1 Schlesneria sp. | reverse complement strand
CGCTCAGCGCGGCATCATCTTCATCGACGAGATCGACAAGATCGGCAAGACCTCCCAAAACGTGTCGATCACTCGCGACGTGTCGGGTGAGGGCGTGCAGCAGGCCCTGCTGAAGATGCTCGAAGGCACGGTCGCCAACGTCCCGCCACAAGGGGGACGCAAGCATCCGGAACAGCAGTACATTCAGATCGACACGACCAACATCCTGTTCATCTGCGGTGGGACGTTTGTCGGGTTGGAAGACATCATCGCCAAGCGAATGGGCAAGCGAACGATCGGCTTCGGGGCGGCCGAGGTCGAGGATCCACACAAGGCTCGTGCCGGCAAACTGCTCGGCCAGGCCTGCACTGACGACGTGATCGAATACGGCATGATCCCCGAACTGGTCGGGCGACTGCCCGTCGTGAGTGCGCTCGCTCCGCTCGAAGAAGACGATCTGGCGAGGATTCTCGTCGAGCCGAAGAACTCGCTCGTCAAACAGTATCAAAAGTTCTTTCAGATGGAGAACGCGGAACTCGAATTCACCCCCGAGGCTCTGCGTGAGATCGCCCGGATCGCCAAGGCCAAGGACACGGGTGCTCGCGGCCTGCGATCGGTCGTCGAGGAATCCATGTTCGAGGTGATGTACGAACTGCCAGACCTTCAACCGGGTCAGAAGTACGTACTCACGCCCGCCGTCGTTCGGGGTGAGGAACGCCTCCAACCACGAGACGATTCGGCCGCCGCGTGATCTGTCCGAGGGCGGCACCGGCCGGAAACGTTTGAAGACCTCAGCCCGATTCGGCAACGAATCGGGCTGTTTTCGTTGGTGGCGGCGACCGACTTCGGCCTCGCGGAAGGTTCTTTTGCTGGAAATCTTCCGCTCAACCAGAGCTTTGTGGTTTGAGCGGCTCGGGGGCAAGCCGCTATCATCCCCGTCGCGTTCGCCATTTTTTCATAATTCGTTCATCGCTGTTTGGGAATGAGGCCGTCATGCAGGCCCGGCTGAAGGTTCTTCACGACAAAGCCAACGTCAAGCAGGTCAAGCTGCTCCCAGTGACGCTGATTGGCCGTAGCACGGAATGCAATCTGAAAATTGCATCGAGTCAGGTCAGTCGCGCGCATTGCCGCATCACGCTCGGCGAAGATACGGTCTACGTTGAGGATCTCGGCAGCGCCAACGGAACGCTGGTCGATGGCAAACCCCTCGTTGCTCATCAGCCAACGCCGGTCGTGCCGGGAGCCAAGTTGGTCGTGGGACCGGCCGAGTTTTTGATCGACTACGTCGCCTCGACGAGTGCCACGATGGTGCTGTCTCGTTTGTCGGTTCCGATCGCCCCCAGCCTTTCCTCGACCGAACTGCTGTTGCCGACGAAAGACGGATCAGTTCGGCCGCGTGATCCCCGCCGCGCCGCTCGCACACCGCCACCCACGACGGCACCGCCCGTTGCGGTTGCGGTCGCTGAGGTTCCCCAAGCCAATCCCGTTGCAGTGCCTCCCACCGCCATGCCGGTCATCGCGGCAGTCTTGGCTGCTGTTCCCGTCGCAACACCCGTGGTCGCGGCCGTGGCTCAGACCGTGGCGACATCGATTCCTGTGGCAGCACCGGTGGCGGCATTCTTGGCGACAATGCCCGTGGTGGCGGCAGCGGCTTTTCCCCCGGTGGCATTCGCGCCACCATCCGTCACCGAGTCCGCGCCCATCGAAATGGACTTCGCGGGCTTTTCTGCTCCGGCCGATGAACCGTTGATGAACGAGGCCCCCCAGTTTCTGTTCGGTGAGCCATCCACGTTGGATGACTCGCCAACGTCTCTCGTCGATCCACAGCCCGTGTCGGCCAGCGGCAAGAAGGGGGGCTTGAAGTCGCTGTTCTCGCTCTTCGGACGCAAGGCCAAAGACAACACTGAATCGACCGCGCCTGCGGAGGCACCCGCTGCCAGCTCCAACGCGCTGAGTGTGTTTCTGCCAACGATGGACCAAGTCGAAGTCGATGACAGCCTGGCCGATACCGATGCCGAGCCGAAACGCTTCGATTTTGGCGATCTCGCCACCGTCGAACCGACCACACAATCGGCCACGTTCGAGCAGCCAGCATCGGCGGCATCCCCCGCTCCGGCACGCAGGGAAGCACCAGCCGAAGCACCTGCGGAGGAAGAAGACGGCTTTCAACAGTTCCTCAAACAGTTGTAGCCGTTCACGCTCGGTTGCCCTTCGTTGCGCAGCCCGATTATTTTCCCGACCCGTTTGGATTGGTCGCGCGAGCGATTTGTAGACATGTAGATTTGCAGTGTGGGTCGAGTCTTCGAGGCCCACCAGTTGCCAATTGGTTTGT
>JAYUFF010000284.1:0-6113 GCA_043738825.1 Schlesneria sp. | reverse complement strand
AGTCGAGTTCCGCCGCGACCGACTCCAATTCCGAATCGGCTCCCGTCAGCGATTGATAGACGGTTTGAAGGGCCGCCTCTTCCGCTGCGATGTCGCGGTCGAGCACTGTGAGGTCGTGCTTGATCCGCCGCAACTCACTGCGTCGCGACAGCAGCGCGGTCTCACTGCGAATCGTCCCGACGTACAGCGAGCCGTTCGCTTCGAGCAGCTCCCCTTGCAGCGTGACGAACCGCAGGGCGGGGGAGGGTCGAGAGTTGAGAGACGAGAGACGAGAGCCAGTCGAAAGCGGAGTGCTGACAGACGAGAGACGAGAGCCAGAAGACTCCGCCCTCGCGACATTTTCCGGCTCTTGTCTCTCGTCTCTTGGCTCTTGTCTCTTCTCTGGCTCTTGTCTCTTCTCTGGCTCTTGTCTCTTCTCTGGCTCTTGTCTCTCGTCTCTCCACTCTCGACTCTTCATCGCCAGTCGCACGGCGTCTTCGATCGTTTGAACGACCCACGTGTCGGCAAGGAGAGCGGCGGCGAGGCCCGTTGTGCCGCGGTCGGACAGCACGAGCGCATCGGCTCGCATCACGACGCCCGGTTCGCGCGACAGGTCGGGAAGCGAGGCGGGGTCGAGTTGCAAATGGACGAAGCGCGACTGCTGCCACACAGAGGGGACGGGCTGGCTGGCCGAGCGGTCGGGGATGGCGACGAAGCCGACGCGGTTCGCCAGCAGAACGGTGCCCTGATTCAGGTAGTCGAGCAGCGATTGGTACTCGCGCAGGACGATGAGTTGTGCGCGCGGGCCGAGTGCCACCTCCAACAGCGCGGCGTGTTCGAGATCGACATCCAGCAGATCGGCGACGCTGCCGATGACCGAGTTCCACGGCGGATGCGGCGACGTGCGTGCCCGGTTGAGGATGTCTTTCACGCCGATGCCGAGTCCCTCCTGCCGCAGTTCCAAATCTTCGAGCAGACTCTTCCGTGCGAGGGCCGCACTGCGTTGTTCGCGTTGCTCACCGAGCCGTTGCTTGGCCTCGTCCTGTTCGCCGAGCAGTGAGATGCGCCGCGCTTGTGTCGCGCGCAGGGCGAGCTGCGCGGCCGATTGCGTTTGCACCGCCTCGTCCACGCGCGACAGGCTTTTGTCCCGCTCGAGTTCTTGTTCGGCGAGTGTGCCGTCGAGCAGATCGAGCTGCGATTGAGCCTTGCTTTGCGCCGTCTGCACGGCCAACAACGCGGCTCGCAACGTGGCGACGGTACTCGATGTCGATGAGACGGCCTTGGTCAGTTCGAGCCGGCGCGTGCGGTCTTGTTCCTGTTGCTCGCGTCGCGCGGAGAGCGATCGCACGGCCAGTTGAAGTTGTTCGTCGTGCGCCGCGATCTTGTGTCGGTTCTCGGCGTAATCGACTTCAAACTCGGCGAGCCGTGCTTGTTGGAGTGCGATCTCGTCGTGTGTCTCCTGCGCCCGCCGGCCGAGCACCAGTTGCTGCTTCTGGAGCCGAGCCAGTTCCGCTTCGATCTCACCCAGTCGCGCGGTCTGATGCTGGAGTGTGGTCTCGTGCCCGGCGATCGCTTCGCGCCAGGTCGCTCCGCGACGTTCGACTTCGCGCAGCTTGTCGTCGATCTTGGACAGGTCCGCATCGAAGGCCGCTTCACGCGCCTCGATCTGCCGCTGCTGTTCGGTCAGCGTCTCGATCCGTCCGGCCGAGGAAGCCAGTCCCGTTTCGACGACTTCGAGTTCCGCCGTCAGATGCCGGCTGTCGTCGGCGGCCAGACCGTGCCACCACAGTTTCAAGCCGACGGAGACTTCGCGGTACTTGGCCGCCTTGGCCGCCTGGCTGCGCGTCGAGTTCAGTTGCGCTTCGACCTCGTCCACGATGTCGGTCAGCCGTTCGAGGTTCTGGGCGACTCGTTCGAGCTTGCGCTGCGCCTCGACCTTGCGCGCCTTGAAGCGACTGATGCCGGCGGCCTCCTCGAACACGGCGCGGCGGCTGGTCGGGTTGGCCTGCAGGATCTGATCGACTCGCCCCTGTTCGATGATGCTGTAGGCTGCCGTTCCCGCGCCGGTCCCCATGAACAGGTCTTTGATGTCCTTGAGTCGGGCCGTGGCACGGTTGAGCAGGTACTCGGCATCGCCGTTGCGCCAGATGCGGCGGCCGATCTGAACCTCCTGCGCATCGGAGGGGAGCCAGCCCGAGGCGTTGTCGAACGTGATGGTCGCTTCGGCGTAGGCACTCGGCTTGCGACTGGCCGAGCCGTTGAAGATGACATCCGTCATCTCCTTGCCGCGCAGGCTCTTGGCCGACTGATCGCCCAGAATCCACTTCAGCGCATCGACGACGTTGCTCTTCCCACTGCCGTTCGGCCCGACGACGCTGGTGATGCCCGTCGCGAAGTCGAACCGCGTGCGGTCGGCAAAGCTCTTGAAGCCGAACAGTTCGAGGGACTTGAGCATGAGTGTTCGTTTGGTGTCTACAGTTTGAAACTTTGAACTTGTCCAAGATCAAGGTCGTGGCTTCCTCATGGTTTGCTCCCCAGCCCGGAGGGCGACAGAGGGTAGCCCACGGCGCGAGCCGTGGGGTGGGCGGGCGAGTGCCTGTTTCAGCCTGGAGGGCGATACTCTCAGAGCAAGAGCACCTGTCTCACTCTCCGAAGTGTCGCCCTCCGGGCTGTCGGAGCCTGTTGCGCCTGACCCCACGGCTCGCGCCGTGGGCTACCCTCTGTCGCCCTCCGGGCTGAAGAGGGACTCCTGATCGTAGAATCCCTACTTCTTCGATCCGCCAAACCACGGGAAGCGGCTCTTGGGTTTGGCGGCTTCCTTCGGCGGCAGGTCAAGTTTGGGAGCGTCGTTCTTTGTCGTTGTCTCTTGCGGGACGTTGGCCATGCTGGCGGGGTTCGCTCCGTCCTTCAGTTCCCTCTTCTTGCGATCCGCCACTTCGTCGGGATCGTCCTGCTCGGGGAACATGTTCGGAGTGAAGTTGTCCTTGCCGATCTTCGTCCCCTTTTTGCCGCCCGGTTTGGTGGGATCGCTGTTGGACCGGTAATAGACCCGGCCGCCTTCGGGGAGTTCGTCGGCCGCCAACCGCATCGGCAGGTTCTTCTGTTTCGAGGCGTCCGCGAGCATCTGCACGATGTCGGGATAGTTGGCACCCAAGTCGTCGGCCGCGCGAATCACATCGACCACGCGGAGCGAGACCTCGCGCCGCTGATCGGGCTTGCCCACTTCAAATCGAGCCAGCGAGGCGGTCGTCGCGCCGGGTTGAGCCGTCACCATGATGTGGCGTCCCGCTCCGAGGTACATCGGCGAACGAAACTCCTGATCGGCTCCGTACACGACAATTTCGGGCCGGGTGCGGAGCGTCGTGTGGACCATCGGTTCGCCCGCTGTGCGGAGGACGTGCAGTTTATAGTCGCCGAGGTTGCGGTTCTTCTTCACTTCGACATTCTCGGGCAGACCGAGGGTCTCACCGCGGATGAAGGGATCGTTTCGGTCGAGGGTCCACAGGGCGCGGAAGGCACCGTAGCGCGTCTCGGCACTCGACTCGTTCATCAGTTCGCGGAGGGCGATGTGGGCTTCGGCATCTTCGAGCGTGGACATGCCGGCGAAGGCGAAGACGCGGAAGGCCCGCTCGGTGCGAGCCGCCTCGACCAGCGCGGGCAAGCCTTCGGAATTGCCCAGGTACGCCAGGGCGATCGCCGAGTGGAACCGACATTCGATGAGCGGCGAGGTCAAACCCTGCTTCAGAATTGGAATGGCATCGCCACCGATGGACTCCAGTTGCAGAGCGGTCTCATCCGCCTTCTCGGGGACGAACAGTTCCTTCTGGAGCCGCTGCATTCGCACGCGCATCGCGACGTTGTCCTCTTTGAAGGACATGTGCCGGATCACCTGCAAGTAGCGCGGATAGTTGTCCTTGTATCTCGGGTGGACCGACAGCACGATCTTTTGGTCGGTCTTGGCCTCGGCCATCGGCTTCTTGATTCCCTGTTTGTCGTAGTGATGGAACCGACGCCCGATGACTTCGGCGATGCGCGTCGTCGTGCGGATGCTGCGGTACTCGTTGCGCAGATAGAGCGCCAGGTCTCGCTCCCTGATCACGGAGGCACCGCTCAGCACGCGGCCCTGCTTGAGCAGCGCGGGTGAGTTCGCGGCGTCGCTGCCAATGCCCTTGGTCAGGATCGCCCCTTCCGCCTTGGCGTAGGCATGCCCCTTGAGGTTGCCGCGACCGGGGATGAAGGCCTGCTCGGTCAGATACACTTCCATCAGCCAGCCACCGGCGAGGCTGGTCGCTTCGGCGCTGTCGGGAATCCGAACTTCCACGTCGATCTTCTCGCCCTTCTTCAGCAGCGGAGGCAGGAACGCGCGGACCAGCACCAAAGCCGTGTCGGGCCGTTGCAGAATGGCGTTGGGGTTGGGCACGCCGTTCTTCTTGAGATCCTCCATCAGCGCCGTGCGGAACGACGACGGAGCCGGATCGCCGCCGGTGTTGTTCAGTCCGACAACCAGTCCGACTCCCTCAAGCACGACCGGTTCGAGACCCGCGAAATTGGTGTAGTCACCAATCAGAGGCGTGTCGATCTTGGTGGCGAATCGTTTCGCCCGGTCGCTGTTCGGATCATCCGAGTCCGAATCATCACTGTCTTGACCGTCGATGAATGTGTGCGGCTTACCGCTCGGCTTGGGATCGCGTGCCGACACCGCGAGCGGAAACGAGGCACAGACGGCAACGAGCAGCCACCAACCCAACGGGCGCAACGTAGACATGGCCAACGACTCCTTTCGCGGCACGGACGCGAACTGACGGCAGGGGAGAGCGACAAACGACTCACCGCCGACGTGCGCACGAAACCCTTCGCGCGGCACATGGCAACGAGGTGGAACGATCCACGAAATGAACAGGGGACGGGGGAGGGCGGGAAGTTATGCCGGACCCTCAACCCGGTCAAGATGACTTCAACAGCATCGACCGGAGGGTTGATGGTCGAGGGTTGAGGGAATGAATGGAGGCCGACATTCAGCTCCATCCACCTCTTCCTCTGACCCTCGACCATCAACCTTCGACCCTCAACCCACCCGTCAGATCCCGTAGGTCAGCACCCACAGAATCAGAAAGGCCGCGCCCATGAAGCCGATGATCTGCAAGAAGAGTCGGATCGCGCGGCCGAGGATCCGCTCGGGCAATTCGTAGCGGCTGGCACTGTAAACCAGGCTGATCGCCAGCGCGAGCGGCAGCAGATACCACGTCACAGTGACCTGAGCGAACGGCAGAACCTGAGCGAGCAGCAGCGAAGTGGGCATCGAACGTGACCTTGAAGGGAGCGGGCTGTGTCGCCCTGAAACAATGTCGCCGTGAACGGGTGACGCTGTGTCAGACCGGTGCCTTCGGGGCGGCACGTGGTTCGGGACGAGGCGGCTCGGACGACGGACTGCCGCCGCGCGGCGGTTCGATGCGTGGCGCAGGCTCCGCAGACTTCTCGGCCGTCTGCGTGTCGAGATGCTCATCGCCGAAGCCGTAGGCCGGGCCGCAGAGGCAGTCCCAAATCACCAGCACGTTCAACAAGCCCGCGATCCAGGTGAATACGAGCGCCAACTCATACAGCTTCCCGAGCCGACCGTTCAATTCCTGAAGCTGTTCGGGTTCGGGAGGCGATCCATACGCATCGAGAAACGATCGGGGAATCGTTCCCTTCATCACTCGACCGGCCACGTTGGCTCCGGGATTACCATTGACCACGCCACACTCCAGCTTGCGCCGGAAGCCGGCTTTGATCGGCTTGTCCAGCTCGAAGCGACCGCCAAGTTCAAGCTGCTGCGGCTGACCATCGAGCTGTCCCGAGAACGTGCCGCGCATCTCGCGACCGTAGGTTCCTTCAAACGGTTCGAGCCGCACGATACCAACCAACCGGCCCGTGTCGGGTTGTTCGGAAGGAGTCAGTCGTCCGACAAACTCGGCCGTCAATGGTTGAGTGAGCTGCGTTGTTTCCCGGTTCGTCTTCGGATCGGCGGCACGCCGGTTTTGAATGAGTGCCGGGATGGCACAGGCTCCCGTGCCGAGTTGGGCCGCATAACTGAGGGACACATGACGCAATGGTAAGGCTGCTCCCTTGTCGGGCAGATTGTAAACGACCATCCC
>JAYUFF010000283.1:0-2314 GCA_043738825.1 Schlesneria sp. | reverse complement strand
GCGCCACCCCGGCCTGATCGGCCTGCGACCGAAACCAACGCCGCGATCGTGTCACCAAATGACCAACCAAAACCCGCCAGCCTCAATTACAAGCACGGACTCCTAGGAAGCGAATTCTGCGGTTACAGTTCAACAGACCGCTTGCTGTGAGATGGACAGGACCGATACTTCCCCATGTCAGATGAGTCCGGTTCGCCGACATGATCGGCCTGATCCGAAGACCTCGATCGCAGGTTTGATCCCCGTTCTTCGCCTCATCCCGACCCGAAGAACACGAGTTGATCGCGCCGCCCAACGACGCGTGTGTCCTGTGTCACGATCGTAGAGTCACACCAAACCCGATGCGTCTCGTGCATCGCCTCGGAAGAGATTTCCGCCCAGTTCGCACTCATGTCATGGATTCGATGATGCAGCAACGCGATCGTCAACGAGGAGGCACATCATGTCACTGGCATTCGACACGAAGCCGTTCGCGGTGGAGGACGCCTCCGCTCCGTGGCTGACTCATTACCCGACCTGCGTCCCGAAGCATCTGGACTATCCCGACGAGCCGGTCTGGTGGCTGCTCGAACGCGCCGCAGCACTGTTCCCTCAGCGCACGGCCTTCCGCTACTTCCACGAATCGGCAACCTACGCGGAGTTGTTCGACCAGGCCCGTCGCGCGGCAACGCTCTTCCAGTCTCTCGGCGTCAAACCCGGTGATCGTGTCGGCCTGCTGTTGCCGAACATTCCCGAATACCTGATCGCGGCGTATGGCGTTTGGATGTCGGGTGGCCTCGTGGTGTCGCTCAGCCCGTTGTCAGTAGCGGTTGAGATCGATGACCTGCTGCGGGCGTCCGACTGCAAGCTGGTCGTGGCCCTTGATCTGCTCGCACCGCTCACAACGAAGGGGACACACCTTCCGAGCCACCTGCTGACGTGTTCGCTCGCTCACCGACTGCCGGCCGTGAAGCGGCTCTTCTACCGCGCGGCGTGTCTGAAACGGCGCGGCTTTCGGAGCGAGTCGCCGGTCGCGACGAGCGACTTCGTGGAAGAGCTGTCTCGCGTCGAGCCGATTGCCGAGCCGGTCGTCGTCAACGCTGACGCTCCGGCGTACATCTTGCCGACGGGCGGAACCACGGGCCGTCCGAAAGCCGTCATGCTGTCGCATCGCAATCTGCTGGCGAACGCCCTGCAAATCAAAGCGTGGTGCGGGAATAGAACAGGTCGCAACATCATGCTGGCCGCGATCCCGTTCTTTCATTCCTACGGCCTGTCCACGTGCGTGACCTCGGGCGTGGCGATGGCCGCCACGCTGGTGCTGCATCACCGATTCGATCCGCTGGCGGTGCTGAAGCTGATCGAGACCGAACGGCCCAACGTGTTCCCGGCCGTGCCGGCCATGTTGCATCTTCTCAATCAGTGGCTTCGCAAACACAAGGGCCGTTGGAACGTGCAGTCACTGATGTGGGTCATCTCGGGCGGCGCGGCGCTGCCTGCCGAGACCTGCCACGAATTCGCCGACTTCACGGGAGCGCAGGTCGTCGAAGGCTACGGCCTGTCGGAGTGCAGTCCGGTGACTCATGCGGGACCGCTCGACGGAACAGCGCGCGTCGGCACGATCGGTCTGCCGCTGCCGGACACCGACGCACGGATCGTCGATGCCGACACAGGGCACGACATTCTCGAACCGGGCCGAGTCGGAGAACTGATCGTGCGCGGGCCACAAATGATGCTCGGCTACTGGAACGACCCGGCGGCCACGGCGCAGATCATTCGCGACGGCTGGCTGTTCACCGGCGATCTGGCCACGCAGGACGAGGACGGCTTCTTCAAAATCGTCGATCGGAAGAAAGACCTCATCATCACGAGCGGCTTCAACGTCTATCCCAGCGATGTCGAGTTCGTCGTGAAGCAGTTTCCCGGCGTAAAAGACGCGGCGGTGGTCGGCGTCCCCGATTCGCAGCGCGGAGAAATCGTGAAGGCGTTCGTCGCGATCAACCACAAGACCAAGTTCGACCGACGCGGCCTGGAACGGTTCCTCAAGGAGAACCTCGCACACCACAAGGTGCCGAAAATCATCGAGGTCATCGAAGATGACCTGCCTCGCAATTTTCTCGGCAAGGTTCTGAGACGAAAACTGCGAGAGAGCAGAGAACATGAAACGAACGGTCCGCCATGAAGGGACGCTTCAAAACTAGCCCGACGCGCGAGCGACAGCTTCGCTAATGTTGAATGATCAGCCCTCGCTCGCGCGTCGGGCTAGTTGAAGGGAAATGCGGCTACTGACACACAAGTCCATGTGAAGCTGAAACTGGCGAAAGCCAACCAAGAC
>JAYUFF010000282.1:0-2314 GCA_043738825.1 Schlesneria sp. | reverse complement strand
CAACCGCGCCTTTCAATGCGAGCAGTGGGGACAGATCACGCGCGAGCACTGGAAGCAGGCGCGCGAAGAGACGCGCGACAAGCAGCTTCCCAAACCGAGGTACACGTTGCAGGCGAGTGACATCGACGGCCGGGTCGTATCGCTCGCCAAAAAGAACGCGTTTGAAGCGGGCGTGAGCGACGACATCGAGTTCAAGAAGCTGGACGTGCTGGAGCTGAAGACGACGCGCGAGTACGGCTGCGTCATCACAAACCCGCCCTACGGCGAACGACTCGGCGACGACGAGTCGGCGGCCGACATCTACGACGACATGGCCGACGCCTTCGCACCGCTGACGACGTGGTCGGTCTACGTCCTCACGTCGCACCCCGGCTTTGAACGCCACTTCCGCCGCCAGGCCGACCGCCGCCGCAAAATGTACGCGGGACGAATCGAATGCCACTACTTCCAGTACTACGGCCCACGGCCGCCGGGTGAGGAACCGCCCCGCGACGAATCGCCAACGACGACGGAAACGGTCGAGACCACAGAGGCCCCGGTCGGCTCGAATGACGAGTGACCGTCTGCGAGCGGCCTATGGATTTCGCTCGCTCTCGATAATGCCTTCAGGTGTGACGGAAATTGTCTTAATCGACGGCTTCACGGGACGGTCACTCGCCTCAACGACATCCGCACTCAACAGAACCAGCCATTGATTGGCGCGGGTTGCGTCACTGTCACCACCGAGGACAATCGTCTGCCCGGGTGATAACTCCACATTGCTCGTCGCTTGATGCCCAATGATTTGCGGTCTGTCTTCGCCGTTCTTTGGACCTCGGGCCGATGAGCGTTCCGCGATGAGACGCAGTCGAACCCGGCCTCCTTCGACAAGTGTCGCCGTCCCACGAACCGACGTTCCGAACGTCAGCGGGACAACCTTTGATGTTCCATCTGCTCCCGTAACCGTCGAGTCGATCTGACCGCCGATGAGCATATGTGCTGGCTCACCGCTGCTCACTCGCAGATTTGGTGCCCCGATGATCTGGATGGTTCCGTCCTTTTGTCCAACCTTAATCTTCCGCTTGAAATCGGCCGTGCTGCCAATGGTGCTGTACACGAGCGACAGCCCATTCCCGCGCTGTTCCTCTTCGTCGTGCCGGGGGATGTCGAGAAACTCCTTCAAGCGATCGGTGGTCATGTAGAGGATCGTCGTGTCGATCATGATCTGCTTCTCTTCCGACGATGGTTCCACTCGTGCCGTCAGTTCCCGAATCTCGGACTGCAATGCCACCAACTGGGCCTGCTTCGCGGCGAGGAGCAATCGGGGTTGATGTTTGGTTTGGAACTCTCTTAGCAGGGAACGGACTTGTTCCGCCTCCTCGTCCAGTCCGGCAACCGTCAAGCTGAGGACGGCATGGGAAAGATGGAGGGCGATCTCGTCGCTGGGAGTGATCCGTGCGGTAGCTCGCAGCATTTCGTTGCCGGGCATTCCGTAGCCATCCGGGACGGTGATGTTTGCGGGAGTCAGCAGAAGTCCCGGTGGTATCGAAATCAGCTTTGTCGGGAGCAGTGGAATCGGGTCGTGTGGCAGCGGTTGAGGCTCGTCGTCGAAGCCCACTTTCAAGACCAGCAACTCGCCGATCGGTTCGGCCCGGCCGAGGACGGCCTTGCCCGAGGGATCGTCGGCCAGGACGCACATGGCTCGCGCGAGGATGACCAGCACGAAACTACTCAACACGACACGACGAGCGCTCATCGTTAGCCTCCTTGCCAACGGACGGTTATGAAACTCGACACACGATCCGAGATGGACGAGCCTGGCGGACGAAGGATCGTCGCGCACACTCGTCAACCTCAACCGGGCGAGGTAAAACTGCAAATTATTCGGGGGGAAGGCGGGGATGTATCCCATTGGTTCCGTTTGGTCAATTGCGACTCGCCTAACAGCCAGGGCCATCGCCTTGTTGAGTCTGGGAGATGGAGTGTCACGGTCACGGAGCTTCGACGTGGCCGTGAGATTGGGAAACAGCCTTCACGTCCTCGCACGGCCACGTCGAGGCTCCGTGACCGTGGCACCCAACTTGAAAAAGGCGATTGCCCTGGGATTTCGGCCCGTGGGGTGTTGTCCCGAAGAACATTCGCTACAATCCCCGCCCGCTCGAACCGGGCGGAAATCCTATCGTTTGAATGGCCGCGATGAGCGGCGTTTTTGACTCTCTGGTTGAAGTACAAATCATGGCGAATGACACCGAAAAGAAGATCGCAATCAAGCTGACTTTGTCCGCGAAGTACGAGCGTCTGTCGTTTCTGGCCGGCAGCAAGGTCAAGCAGAGCA
>JAYUFF010000281.1:0-6133 GCA_043738825.1 Schlesneria sp. | reverse complement strand
CCGTGACAGCCACCGGCGTTGCACCCGAAGCGACTCATCAGCGGTTCGATCTCGGTCGCGAAGTCCACGGGCCGCACCTGATCCAACCCCGAGACCTCGACCGGCACGCTCACCTTCTGGCCGCCATGCGTCACCTCGATCGAAGTCACCCCATTTGCGTGAGGCACCAGATACCCGGCCGCGTCCACCGACACAATCTTCGCGTCGCGACTGACATACGCCACCTTCCGCGTCGCGTCTGTTGAACCGTCACTCACCAGTAACTGCCGCCGAGCAAACGCATCGCGGAATTCGACCTTGGCTGGCTCGACCCGCAACTCGGCCGCGCGAGCTTCCAGCGTGAAAGCCAACGCCACGCAATAACAAGCTGCAACGACCAACCCTCGGCCAGGAAGCTTGATATCGGAAGTGTGTTGCGAATGAGTCGCGTTTGGGAATCTCTTCAAAGTAGCCATCATCGCTCCGCGTGATGAGCCTTCCGGGATCAAGCATCCACTTGTGAAAGGCTCATCACGCGGAGCGATGATGGCTACTTTGGTCAGAGGCAAAGCCCCGCCAGACTTCTTACTCTGAGCCGTGTGTGGCGCGGGTCGAAAGAAACTCATGGGTGGGACTACTCATTCAGGCAGGGCGGATCGAGGCGGGAGGGGGCGGCCACTCCCGGCCAACTCTCTCTGACAGAGAATTGGCCGAACGAGGCAACTCGTTACACGAATCGGCAGCGACTTAATCGTACTTCCCGGAAAAACCGTCAGCAATCGGCCCAATGTCCCGCTGGGAGAAAAAAGGGTTGGTTGTGACGATTCTGCCGAAAGACCAGCGCCGCCGCATTCGGCAGGCGGTGCGGGACCAACAAAGCACCGCCGTGGATGACAGCGTGAGTCAGGTGCTGGGCTGACTGTCCTGGCACGACTCCGTGGAACGGGGCCAGCCAAAGTTGCCGCGCGGAGGGAAGCGTGTCCAACGAATGAAACGAATGAAAGGAGACGACGAATGGGATCGGAACATTCGTGGTCTCCTTTCATTCGTTGGACGCTCCCGTACCGGCGATCCCCGCAGAATGTGTGAGCGAAAGTCGCTGGTCACTTGTAACCGACCTGTTCGTGACGCGGCAGTTCGTCGAGGCTGCGGATGCCGAACAGGGAGAGGAATCGCGGCGTCGTGAGATACGCCACATCGCGCGGCTGGTCAGGTTGGCGTTCGACCGCGATCAACTCTCGCCGCAGAAGCTGTCTGAGAACCGTACCGCTGCCGGGTTTACCGAGTTCCTCAATCGCAGTGGCGGTGATGGGCTGGCGATACGCGACAACGGCCAGCACTTCGAGAGCTTCTTGCGACAATCGAACTTCTTTCGGGCCGAGACCGTAAGCCTTGTTCCGAATCCGCTCGAAGTCCTCGCGCAGCGTCAGGCGATAGCCGCCGTCGCCGGGCCGGATTTCATACGGACGCCCCTCCGACGTGTAGAGCGTGTTCAGTTCATCGAGTTCCCGTTCGATGTACTCGATCGAAAACTCGCCGCGCAAGACGCCGCTCAATTTCTTCGCGGTCAGCGCAGCGCCTCCGACAAACAGGCACGCTTCCAGAATTTGTCGCGGCAACACGGCCGGCGGTTGTTCCGGTGATACGGCGGTGCGTCGAACGGCTAGCTGTTTGAGGTCATCGGCCGCCTCGGCTCGTTCGGCGGCGGTGATCGCGGGTGCGTCGTGGTGAGGAGGAGGCTCAGTCGCGACTGGAGCGGAGTCGGTTGTCTCCAAGCGTGCATCGTCGTCAGTGGATTGCTCCCAATCGGCCGCCTCGGGTAGTTCGGCCTCCGATGCTTCGAGGACTTCGATGGCGCGCAGGTACGCCTGCTCAAGCTCATCCCCGGACCAGTCGGCCGGTTCGGGTTGCGGCTCCTCACCAAGTTGGTCCCAGTAGGAGGACTCATCCGGCGCGGCGGCATCTTCCAATGGCAGAGACATCTCGGCGCGGCTCCTTCCTGCACGAGTCCGAACAATTCTGAGAACGCTGGCGCGAAGATAGTCCTGCTGGTGGAAGCGGGTCAAGACCGCTCGCGATGCGCCGCCGCGAGGCTCATCGCAGAAGGGCGATCGCCACTGTGAAGTAGATGACGACCCCGAGAATGTCGCTGAGCGACGAGATCAGCGGGTTCGACATGATCGCCGGGTCCATGCCGAGCCACTCGAAGAACATCGGCAACAGCGAGCCGGCCACACTGCCCACCGTCACCACCAGCGAAATTGTCAGTCCGACGACACCCGCCTGCATCCAGCTTCGATCAAACAACAACTGCAACGCGCCCCACGAGAACGTTCCCAGACAAAGGCCCAAAATGGCACCGGTGAGCAGTTCGCGATAGGCCATCCGAAACTTGTCGTGCCGAGTCATCGTGGCCACCGCCATCGCGCGAATGATCAGCGTCGCCGACTGAGATCCCGTGTTGCCGCCGCTCGCGAGAACCAGCGGCAAGAACCAATCGAGCCAGTTGTCGTCATTCTCCGCGTGACCGAAGGCCCTCATCACGGTGGCCGTTCCCAGAGCCATGACCGACAGCACCAACAGCCAGATTCCGCGCTTCCAGGCAATGGTCAACAGTGGCGTCGAAAGATAACTGTGCTCGAACGGCTGGATGGCCGACTGGCGGTAGGCATCCTCGATCGCCTCTTCTTGAACGATGTCGAGCACGTCGTCATGGGTGACGATTCCGACCAGACGGCTCTGTTCGTCGAGCACGGGGAGTGCGAGCAGGTCGAACCGGGCGATCAGCTTCGCGACGACTTCCTGATCGTCCTCGACATGGGCCGAGATCACATCACGCTGCATGATGTCGGCCAGGAGCGCTCCGGGACGGGCGAGAATCAATTCGCGCAGCGTGATGACGCCGTGCAGGTGGCGAGCGTCATTCACGACGAAGACGTAGTAAATCGTCTCGCGGTCCGGAGCCTGCTGCCTCAATCGGCTGAGGGCCTCGCTGACGGAGATGTTCTCCGGTAAAGACGCATACTCGGTCGTCATGATCGAACCGGCCGAGTTCTCCGGATATGAGAGCATCTTGCGGATTTCGTCTCGCTCGGCCTGCGCGATCAGCGGCAGCAGGGCTTCGAGCTGCTCTTCGTCCATGTGTTCCAGCAAGTCGATCCGGTCGTCGGGCGACATGGCCTCGACGAGCTGCGACAGGTGCTTGCGATCGACCGTTGCAACCAGCTCGATCTGCTGCGACGGCTCGATCTGCTCGAAGATGTCGGCCTGTTGCTCGATGCCGGTTGAAGACAGGACTCGCCAGGTCTCCGACGGCTCCATCCCCTGAAGCACTTCGGCGACGATGACGGGATTCAAGACCTCACAGAACTGCTGAAGACCGAGTTCGTCGTTCTCGGCCAACATCAATTTGAGGTCGGGCTGCAACAGCGGGTTGTAGACCCGCGAGCCGCCTTGAGTCCTGATGCTGCTCATGCTGATCCTCGCGACGACTCCAACAGTCGATGGTCGCACGATCCCTCGCACGTCAGACCGAAATTAGAAACACGTGCTGCAACCGCCGTGACGGCTTCGCTCAAACTGACTGGCTGCGCCGACAGGGTCGTCAAAAAAAAGTCCCCACCGGAATGGATCCGACGGGGAAATATGACAATCGATCGACCACGAAACTTCCGCCCGTAGCGACTAACGCTTGGAGAACTGGAAGCCGCGACGAGCCTTCTTGTGACCGTAATGCTTGCGCTCCACCATTCGACTGTCGCGTGTGAAGAACCCGCCAGCTTTAAGGGCTGGAAACAGACTGGGATTCATCGCCTCCAAGGCGCGGGCAATTCCCATCACGATGGCTCCCGCCTGACCGGTCGTTCCTCCACCGTGTACTCGGATCGAGACATCAACGTGCCCCAGCTTGTCGGTGACACGCAGCGGACTGAGGGCGACCATCCGGTCCTTCTCGATGCAGAAGAACTCGTCGATGCCTCTGCCGTTGACTTGGATCAGTCCGTTGCCAGCCTTGATGCGCACGCGAGCCACGGCTGTCTTGCGACGCCCGGTTCCCATGGCAACTCCGAACCGATCCAGCTTTCCACGAATCACACGTGGTGCCTGCGGAACCAGAACGGGTGTCGCGACGGCGGTGTCCTCGTTCCCAAACGTCAGTTCCGGTGCCAAGGATGGTTCCGGTGTTGCTACGGGAGTCGCGGTGTCTTCCATCAAGTTCGCCACCAATCCAATTGTTTCTGATGTGATGTTTCACCCATACTAACCCAAAGCGTGAGCGAGGGACTTCGGGCCGATTCCCTCGCTCACGCTTTGGGTCAGTGCGGGAGCAGTTCATTTTCTGCGGCTGCCATTACTCGGTCGGCTGCAGACGGTGTTCTTCCGGATGCCGATCTTTCGGATGCAGAAATTCTGGGAGCGGCAGCGGCTGTTGAGCCTGGTGCGGATGCTCTGGCCCCACGAACAATTTCAACTTGTCCAACATGTGCCGGGCAAGAGCGTTCTTCGGCAACATTCGCTTGACGGCCAGTTTCAGAATCTCAGTCGGTTTTTTGGCCCACATCTCGATCGCACCGATATGACGCTGACCACCGGGCCAACCGGTGTACCAGGTGTACTTCTTCTGAGCCATTTTCTTGGTGAAGTGTTCATTCGTTTCGTGTTTGATCGGGCGACCCGTGAACCGAACCTTGTCCGCGTTGATCACGACGACGTAATCGCCGGTGTCAACGTGAGGCGTGTACTCGGGCCTGTGTTTGCCCATCAGCACCGTCGCGATCTTGGTCGCGAGATGTCCAACCACCAAACCACTGCCATCAATGACGAACCAGCGGGGTTCGCACTTGCCGCCCTGAACTCTGTCGGCAGCCTTCATAAAAGTCGTCTGCGGAGCGATCACGTCGTCAGCCTTCCATCGAAACTGGCATTCGTCGCATCCAGCCGCCATTTCGCGGCATCGTACAACGCTGAGAACCGAATGATTCCGCTGACCGAAATACGGCCAGCCCTTCGGTTGCGGTGCGAGAAGGTAACGACTGCCATCGGGCCGTTCAACTCCGGCTACAAAAAAAACATGGTTGAGTGTTGAGGGATCAGGTTGAAAGCCGCCTTCACAGGACGGCGATCAACCCTCAACCCTCAATCTTTGTCGTTATACTGGGTCGATTGATTCAAATGGGTAGATTTGGTTGGTTGGGTGTTGCAACTGGCTTTATCGCGAAGATCGTTAGGGTCGGTAAGGTTTGACTCATTCTCAGAAGCCTTACCGGCCGAATAACGAGAGGAAGCGATCTTTTCGTCACGACCGGCGCTGTCGGAACGGATGGAGAGTGTCGCATCACGGAGACTCAAGCTCATTGCGAGCTGTTGGGACGGAGTCACGGAAGCCGGAATCGGATTCTGCGGGAGAGAGACGTCCATGCAACGTGTGAAAACCAGTCTGCTGTGCCTGTTGTCGCTATCGTTGGCAGGCGTTCTCGTGGCCCAGACCGCCGTCGATCCGAATTCGGATGTGGGTTCGGCATCGTTGCAGAACTTCAGCGGAGGGGCCACTCTCCGCGGAACCTACTTCGATATCCGAAACATGTCGGGCGACGGAGTGGGCTATCGGAACGGCTACTCTCAGATCGGAGCCTTCACTCCGTTCTGGCTGAATGAGGACGCCTTCATTGCTCCCAACGCACGCTTGATTCTGACTGACAACAGTCGAGTCGGCGTCAATGCCGGCTTGGTGGCGCGCCAATACTCCAGCGGCAGCGATCGAATCTACGGCATCAACGGCTATCTTGATTCGGATCAGACCGCCTACGGAAACCGCTACCAGCAGGCCACTCTGGGTCTGGAGTCGCTGGGAACCAACTGGGACTTCCGGGCCAACGGCTACTTCGCCTTCGGTACGAGTGATCGCTTCCTGAACGAGATTTGCGTCAGTGGAAACCCGTTCTTCGTGGGGAACCAGATCGCCTTCCTCGGCCAGCAGCTTCGTGAAGAGTCGTTGATGGGAGGAGACTTCGAGTTCGGAGTGCCCGTCACCCCGAGCACGCCCTGGCTTCGAGGCTATGCTGGCATGTACGGCTACCAGTCGAACGCCAGTAAAGAACCCATCGGCGTGCGTGCGCGATTGGAAGCGTGGGTCAGCGACGATTTGTCGATTGGC
>JAYUFF010000280.1:0-2325 GCA_043738825.1 Schlesneria sp. | reverse complement strand
TTCTCGGTGTGAGTCGTCAGGGCCTCGCCTAGGTATCGCAGCGCCAGTTCGCGCTCCTCAGATGTTGGTTCGCGAGCCAGCACGCGGTGGTAGAGCAGGGCGAGTCGAGCCGGGTCGTCGTTGGCTCCGCCCCACGCGAAGGCCGCTGTTTGGCGAGCCTGCTCTTGCACGAACGGGGCGTTCAACGCGAACAGCGCCTGCTGAGGCACCGTGGTTTGAGGTCGCTCGGCCGCACTGGCCTCGGTGTCGGCGAAGTCGAACGCGCGGAAGACGCCGGGCAGATCGTTGCGGTTGACCAACCCATAGATCGTGCGGCGGTGGCTTGTCACGTCCATCTGATTTTCAAACGGACGGCCTCCCAGCGACGTGTCCAACTGGCCGGAGACCGCGAGCAACGAATCGCGCATCGCCTCGAAGTCCAATCGTTGGCGAGGCATCTTCCACAGCAGACGGTTCTCGGAATCAGTGGCTCGCGCGGCGGGGTTGTCTGCCGACGATTGGCGATAGACGGCTGAGGTGAGGATCGCGCGGTGAAGACGTTTCAAAGTCCAGTGGGGCGAGCTTCCGACCACCTCGCTCGCCAGCCAATCCAACAACTCGGGATGCGACGGCGGCAGGCCGCGCGTGCCGAAGTCGCTCGGCGTGGGAACCAGTCCGGTGCCGAAGTGATTCTGCCAGACGCGGTTCACCAAGACGCGCGGCGTCAGCGGGTTCTTGGGGTCGATGACCGCTTGAGCCAACTCCAGCCGACCGCTTCCCTTGTTGAACGGCTTACGTTCGGGACCGGCGACGACTTCGAGGAACTGACGCGGGACTTCGCTTCCGGGACGGCCGGGGTTGCCGCGAATCATGATCCTCGGATTCTGGATGCCTCCGTCGCGCATCACCATCGCGCGCGGTGGTGCTCCCGGTGACGTGACCTTGAGGTTCTCGACCTCGCGCTTCAACTGGGTGAACTTGTCGCGCACATCGCGACCAATCAGACGACGCGCTTCGTCGAGCGAGACCATCGCGGGCGAGCCGTCTCCATAGAGAATCAGCCGCACCTGTTCGGCCGCTTCATCGGGCAGGGCCTTCGCGTCGGGAGTCGCCTTCTTGAGTGAGTCCCATTCGCCGCGAACGGCATCGAACAGCGAACCGTACAACTTCGCGAGGTCGATCAGCGTCGCGGGCTGCTTCTCGGAGATCAGTTGCCGCACGCGGGCGTTCACGCTTTTCGTGGCGTCCGAGTCCGCGTTCGACCACGATTCGACGAGCTTCTCGACCTCCTTCGAGAAGTCGGCCGCAGACGCCTTCGCCAGCGCGTGCCACGGCCCGAGCACTGGATGCGGCATCGTGGCGGTTCGTTTCAGATACTCTTCCCACCGCTTCACGATCTGCTGTCGCGGTTCGTTCTTCCCCGCGAAAACCGGTTGGATCTTTTCGGCGATGCCCGCAGGAAGGTTCAGCCAGTTGTTCGACTGGCGGGCCACCTGTTGCAGACAGTCTCCCACCCGTTCGCGCAATTCGTCGTGAAGCTTCGTCATGCTCTGCTGTTCAAATTCCGAGACCACTTGCTCGCGTTTGGTCAGTTCCTTTTGAAAGGCTTCGTACGCGGCGGCTCCCTTCGGCGTCCCGATGATCGGCAGGTCATCCGGCTCCATCGAAGAGGCGAACACGCCGTACAGCGAGTAGTAATCGGCGGTCGGCACGGGATCGAACTTGTGGTCGTGACAGCGGGCACAACCGACCGTCAGGCCCATCAGCCCTCGCGACACCACGTCGATTCGGTCGTCGATGATGTCATTGTTGTTGTTGAGGAACCGGCGTCCCACGGTGAGAAAGCCCATCGCGGCGAGGGCCTCCGAATTCGCTTCCAGCCCGAGTTGATCGGCCGCCAATTGTTCGAGCACGAACTGGTCGAACGGCTTGTCGGAATTGAAGGCATCGACCACATAGTCGCGGTAGGTGTACGAGTACGGATAGCGCGGCTCCTGCGTGAAGACGTAGCCTTTGGTGTCGGCGTAACGAGCCACGTCCATCCACAGTCGAGCCCAATGTTCGCCGAAAGCAGGCGAATCGATCAGTCGGCCAACGAAGACTTCTTTCGCGTTCGGCGACTCATCTTTCAGAAACGCTTCGACATCCGCGGGAGGAGGTGGCAGACCTGTCAAGTCGAACGACAATCGTCGCGCCAAAGTTCGCCGCTCCAGGGTTGGCGATGGCGATAATTCCTTGGCTCGAAGCCTGGACAGGATGAATCGGTCGAGGTCGGAAGTAGACCAACGGTCGTCGGCCAGCGACGGAGGGCGCGTATTTCGAACCGGTTGAAAGGCCCAGTGCATT
>JAYUFF010000279.1:0-2326 GCA_043738825.1 Schlesneria sp. | reverse complement strand
CCGGATGAAACGCCTCGATGGCCAGCAGTAACTCGCGGACTTCGGCGTCCAGCGTCGTGTCGGTTTCGAGCACCAGATAGAACCGCAGGCCCTCGCGCACCGCGACCAGTGCGATGACCACCGCAATCAACACGACCAGCGTGTTCCAAACCGTCAGACGGACCTTCAGCGACCGAAAGAAATCGAGCGTGTGTTTGAGAGTGCGAGCGGGCATGGTGACCGAGAGAATGGCAGGACGAGAACGGTCGTGTCCAGTGTGGCAGGACCATCGCCTTGTTGAATCTGCGAGTTCGGGTGCCACAGCCACGGAGCTTCGACGTGGCCGTGAGATTGGGAATCAGCCGTTCACGTACTCGCACGGCCACGTCGAAACTCCGTGACCGTGGCACCCAATCTCCCAGACTCAACAAGGCAAAGGCCATGAGGAACATCGCGGGGCCTCGTACAGAAAACGGGAGACGTGTTGTATGATTCGCCGCCACGACGAAGCAACTCACCTCGCCTTCACTGGTGCATCCGAAGGTGGTGGGCCATTGGGGAACGGCAGGAATTATTCACTCACACTAACCCGAAGCGTGAGCGAGGGACTGCGGCCTGATTTCCTCGCTCACGCTTCGGGTTAGTGTGGGCGGTTAGATCATCTCCGGGAGAACGCCATGTCGAAGTTTGTGCTGGCCCTCGATCAAGGCACGACCTCCAGCCGGTCCATTGTGTTTGGACGCGATGGCCGAGCCGTGGCCTCGGCGCAGCAGGAGTTTCCGCAGATCTACCCGCAGCCGGGGCACGTCGAGCACGATCCCGAGGCGATCTGGGCGACACAACTTCAAACGGCGAAGGAGACGCTTGCGAAGGCCAAGTTGACCGCGAGCGACATCGCGGCCATCGGTGTCACGAATCAGCGTGAGACGACGGTGATTTGGGATCGCACGACAGGCCGCCCTGTGGCGAACGCCATCGTCTGGCAGAGCCGCATCACGGCCGACATCTGTGCGAAACTGAAGGCCGACGGAACCGAAGCCGTCTTTCGCAACAAGACGGGACTGGTCGTCGATGCCTACTTCTCGGGAACCAAGATCAAGCATCTGCTCGACACGGTCTCGGGACTGCGGGCGAAGGCCGAACGCGGCGACGTGCTGTTTGGCACGATCGACTCGTTCCTGATGTGGAGACTTTCTGGTGGCAAGCTGCACGTCACCGATCCGAGCAACGCCAGCCGGACACTACTGTTCAACATCCACACCGGCCAGTGGGACGACGAGTTGCTCAAGTTGCTCGACGTGCCGCGCGCGATGCTGCCCGAAGTCCGCTCGTCGAGTGAGGTCTATGGCGAAACCGATGCGAGTCTGTTCGGCGGTGCGATCCCGCTGGCGGGCGATGCGGGAGACCAACAGGCGGCGACGTTCGGGCAGTGCTGTCTCGAACCCGGCTCGGCGAAGAACACGTATGGCACCGGCTGCTTCCTGCTGATGAACACCGGCTCGCGCCCGGTCGAGTCGAAGGCGGGGTTGCTCACCACGGTGGCTTGGAAGATCGGCGATGAGACGACCTACGCACTCGAAGGCTCCGTCTTCATCGCGGGCGCGGCCGTGCAGTGGCTGCGCGATGGACTCGGCCTGATCGAGAAGGCGTCGGACATCGAGGCATTGGCGGCGTCGGTCTCCGACAACGGAGGCGTCTACTTTGTGCCAGCCCTGTCGGGGCTGGGTGCCCCGTACTGGGATCCTCACGCGCGAGGCACGATTGTCGGACTGACGCGAGGTTCGACGAAGGCTCATCTCGCGCGAGCCGCCTTGGAAGCGATGGCCTATCAGACGCGCGACGTGCTCGACGCGATGCAGCGCGACGCGGGAGTCCCGCTGGCCGAGCTGAAGGTCGATGGCGGTGCATCGGCCAATAATCTGCTGATGCAGTTTCAGTCGGACATCCTGCCCGCGCGAGTCCGTCGGCCCGTCGTGCAGGAGACGACCGCGCTGGGAGCCGCGTACCTGGCGGGCCTCGCCGTCGGGTACTGGGCTGACCGCGCAGACCTGCGTCGCAACTGGGCACTCGACCGCGAATTCGTTCCCGAGCGAGACGCCGCGTCGTGCGAGCGGCTTTACTCCGACTGGCAACGCGCGGTCGAGCGGTCTCGAAATTGGACGGGTTGAGCAGGTTCAGAGTGGTGCGCGACGCACTTTGCGCAGAGGCCACGCCCCCGGCCTTGTGCCGGGGGTTCAATGGCTTTCGCGCTACTGGATCGTTCACGGCGAATCGCGCAACAGCCGTTGAACCCCTGGGGCGTTTGCAAACCGTGTTGCCTGATCGCGATCACCCCGCACGATTCGTA
>JAYUFF010000278.1:0-16475 GCA_043738825.1 Schlesneria sp. | reverse complement strand
ACAAGCTGATTCACAGCTACTACGACCCGCTCGATCCGACGGCGTTGCACTACGAATACGAACAGGTCTACGCCGCCGTGACGAAGGCGACGGCCAAGTCGCTCGTTCGGCCCGTCACGATTTCCATCGGCAGTCTGTCGAAGGAAAAATTTGACGCGCGCAAGTTGCCGAACGGAGTGACCTTCGACGAGCAGGCGTCTCTGCTGCGGATCGACCAGCCGTCGCAGGCGGTGTTCAACGCGCTGCTCGATCTGTCGCCGGACGCTCCCTATTGGAACGCCATCACCGAACTGCACCGGCAGACGAACCAACCGCTGTGGGGCGGGTTCTCGTCGGTGGAGCTGGAACTGATGCCGGACGGGGCCACGATTCCCGATGACCTGTCCTCCACGTTGCGGCACGACCGGACGCTCGGCGTGGTGACGGCCTATCGGGCGCTGACGAATGAAACTCGCGATCAACTCATCCGCAACACGCCGACCGGCGCGTGGTATCGCGAGGTCGAAACGGCGCGCGGCCTGTCGCGGCGCGCGACGGCCTTGTGTGTCGGCGGCGGCGGCTACATTTTCCCGAGATGGTTCCTGAAGGAGTTCCCCGGCAGCCCGAACATCGAGGTCGCGGAACTCGATCCCGCCGTCTATCGCGCCGTCGTGAAGGAACTCGGGCTGACGGAGGCCGAGCAGAAACGGATCGTCACCACGCTGGGCGATGCGCGGAACTTCGTTGACGACCGGTTGCGCGAGAATCAGAAGCTGGTCGCGGCGGGAAAGCCGCCGGTGCGGTACGACTTCATCTACGGCGACGCCTTCAACGACTTCAGCATCCCCGCGCATCTGACCACGCGCGAGTTCCTGCAAGACACGCACGACCTGCTCACCGATGAAGGCGTCTACCAGGCGAACATCATCGACATTTATCCTCGCACCGAGTTCCCCGGCGAGACGGTCGATGAGAGCGAAGTCGATTACAAGGGTGAGCTGCCGAAGGGGCTGGCCGGCACGACGTGGACCTTCGGCCGGTTTGAACCGGCGGGCAAAGGCTTCGCGCCACTCGAAGTGAAATGGTTCAAGAACGACGGCTACCGCCTTCGTTGCACGCGCGCAATCACGAAGGAAGTACAGACGCGCCTGACGAGCGTCAACTTTGCCGAGCCGGTGGCGAAAAAAGCGAAAGAACAGGACGCTGCACAGCCTTCGCCACCCATGCTCGGTGCCAACTTCAATGACATGCAACCCGACACCAGCCCGACGGGTTTGTGGACCACCGCCATCAATCAACTGGCCACTCAGTCGCGCCGCAGGAAGCCATTCGAGGGGACGATCCCCGCGAAACTCAACGCGGCGGGAACCACGCTCGAAGCGTGGATTCCCGCCGACGCTCCGTTCGAGTTCGTCGAGGTCATGCGACTCGATGGTGATCGCCGCGTACTCGGGTTTCGAGGCATCGTCTCAGACGAACTCAAACAGAAGTTGATCGACCTCGAACCGAACAACGCCGCGTGGACGAAGGCGGTTGTCACGGCGGCGAAGAAGTCGCGCGCGCCGGGTGCCGGGCGGTTTCTCGGCCGCTACGTTGCCACGGCGGCGAAGGTTTTTCCGAACATCTACGTCTTCAGCACGTCGAGCACTCAGCCGGACAGCGACCGTGACACGTTCGTAATGGTCTGTTCGCGCCAGCCGCTCGACCTGACGCACCTCGCCGAAACCGGCGATTGGAAGGGCGGGCCGTTCGCCTCGATCGAGACCAGGCCGGGACAGGCCGAACCGACGTTGAGCGGCCAGATGAGCGCGGTCCTCGCGCTCTCCGAAGGGCAACTGCTGACGGACGACTTCGCCCCGGTCGATAATCTGCTGCGTCCGGTCTTCGCGGAACAGGAGTGAGCCACAACGAAAGACAGCAACCAGCCCGACGCGCCAGCGAGGGCTGCGCAGACATCGAACATTCAGCCCTCGCTTGCGCGTCGGGCTAGTTTTCAGGCGGCCATTACTTTGGCAGCAGCTCGTGAAGGCCCGACATGCAATACGCGGCGGCGGCGACAGTACTGAGCGCGGCGGCCCATGCGACCGATGTCAGCCACGGCAGGGTTTCCGGCGGGGCGGTGTTGTCCGGAACGATCTCTTCGATCTGTTTGAGTCCGATGAAGACACCCTCGTCGCACGGCTTCTGGTACGTGACGCGGACGATGTAGTCGAGGCCGCGCGTCTTGAGATGCACTCGGTCATCGTCGCCGGCTTTCACGGCCTGACGTGCGATCACACCGAATCCGCCGATCGACATCTCGACCAGCTTGCCGGGGATCGACCGTCCGTTGACGACCAGCACGGTCGATGAGTCGTCGCCGCTGAGTTGGCAACGCCAGAATTGACGCTGATTTTCGGACATGACTCCGCACCACTTCAATTTGAGGAGGCCACACACGTTTCCGCCGAACACGCCAGCCCGCGCCGCACGCGATGCCGTCTGAAGGTTCCTAGCTCATACCGGAACACCGTGCGGGAGAAATCGGCGCGTGCAGGAAAGTTGGTGGCGATGGCTGCCCGTCTGTATCAGCGGTTCACGGATTGAGGGGTCAGGCTGGAGGTGGGCGAGGTGGGCCGCGCGGGTCCGCCCGGATCGCTGTGGTCGCGCGGGACGACCCGCAGAATCTCGACCGCACCGTTCGCGAGTCGGAAGTAGATCTCGGCGTCATCGCTGTGGATCCGCCTGACATCGGGCAGGCTCTCGAAGTTCGCGACCGCTGCGGATGCCGAGTTCGCCGCCAGCAGTGTCCGTCGCAGGCTGCGTGTGGCCTCGTGGGCCGACGTGGCGGGAAGTGACTTCAAGCCGGACTCGAACAGCATCAGATCGTTCCGCGCCGTCTCGGACATGCGGTAACTGGAGCCGCCGTGGAAGGCCGGATCGGAGGTCGAAAAGAGCCACGGCAGCGAACTCGCGTTCGCGGGCTGGCTTGGTTCACGCCGAGCCGTCTGCAACGAGGACTTGATCTGTGCGAGTCGTGTCGCCGCCGCAATGGCTTGTGCTTGAGGGTCGGCGTTCGTTGAGTGGTTCGACGGATCGGTTGCCATGGGCCGTGAAGGGACCGGCAACCCGGATGCGTTCGTCCCGCGATTGCCCGATGTCAATGAGACCGAGATTGCCGGCATCTCGAACAGATCGTCGGATGACTGATCGTGCGCCGATGTCAACGCCGCCACATCCGACTCCGAGTCAGCCGTGTCACGGTTGTTCGGCCACCAGTTGTTTGAGGACCATTTGGTCGAGGACCAGTTCCAGTTCCACAGGTTGACCACGTCTTGCGGGCCAACGTGCCGGGCACCCTTCGATTGTCCGCCGGGAGCGGCCACAAAACAGTAGGCGATCGCGGCGATGAGACCGATTGCGCAGCAGCGCGAAGCGTGAATGATCCAGCGCTGCGTCAGGCCGAGTGGCTCGTCCACGTTTGGCTCGTCCAGTTCCAGCCGTTGCAGCGTGAAGTGATAGCCGGTGTACTGCGACTCCTGCTTGATGATGCGAACCGGATAGGCGGCATCGTGAGTGAGCAGCCTGCACACCGGCTCGCCCGTCCAGGCGGTCGATCGCGGGACCGAAACGCCAAAGCCTCCGATCGAGACTTCGACCAGATGGCACTCCAGCCGCTCGCCTCCCAGAATCAACGTCGCGGCCGACTGATCGCTCGGTGGCGGATCGAAGAAGGAATCACCGGTGGGGGTGGACATCAGTGGCATGATGGACTCGATCGTTTCGTGTGCTGGAGAACTGGCCGGGTGACGTTCCTCTGTTTCTCACAGCGGTGTTAAACGCCTGTTGAAAAAGGAATAGAAGCCTGACGCGCAAGCGAAGGATGTCGAAACCTTGGACGATTTAGACTCAACAACCCTTCGCTTGCGCGTCAGGCTTCTATTTTCAACAGGCTGTTAAACGCGGCCACTCGCGACGAGTCTGCCTGCGATTTTGACGTTTTCTCAAATTGGTCGAGACCGTTGCCGAAGAGTCATCGCGCATCGAATCTGTTGAAACGTAGCTCATGCACGACATCAGGCGTGACTTTTTTTCCACACGAGCCGCGCTGTGTTGCCGAAAAAACACATCCGCCACGAATCGCGACACTCCCGCCGTGCGAGCCGCATCCGATCGGAAGCGGCCTCTTCCGGGCGACCGTTACAACCCGCTTCCCGCAGAGCCGGGGCAAGGTGACAAGACAAGAGGATCGAACGTGTGGTGTCGTGTTGGCCAGGTTCAATGTCTTTTTGAAGCTGGGCAAGACGTAGGGTGGGACAAGCTCGCTTCGAGCGCCGGCCCACCCTGACAAACCTTCGAGAATTGACGGTGGGCCGGCGCGGCGAAGCGCCGCTGGTCCCACATTACATTTTGTGCAACTTCAAACGGGACGGAGCCGTGTCGTGTTGGCGGATGCGCGTGGTCGCGTGATCGGGTGCGGACTACACTGAATCGCCGTGTGTCGTGAAGGCTGTGTCGCGGTGGCAGTCGTTCGGCCGCGATGGCTCACTCTCAGGGAAACGTCACTCATGTCTGACCGTCCTCGCACGTTGCGCGAACTGCGCGAATTTGGCTATCGCTCCGTCAGCGTGAAGCGCGAGATGCGCCGCAACCTGCTGACGAAGCTGCGTCGCGGTGAGACGCTGTTTCCCGGCATCCTCGGCTATGACGAGACCGTCATCCCACAGGTGCAGCACGCGATTCTGTCTCAGCACGACATGCTGTTCCTCGGGCTGCGCGGCCAGGGGAAAACGCGGATGCTGCGGATGCTCACGACGCTGCTGGACGAGGCGCTGCCGATCGTGGCCGGGTCCGAGATTCACGACGATCCGCTCGCCCCGCTGTCGAAGTTCGCCCGCGACGTGATCGCCGTGCGCGGGGACGAGACTCCCATCGCCTGGATCGGCCGCGACGAACGCTATCACGAGAAACTGGCCACGCCCGACGTGACGATCGCCGACTTGATCGGCGAAGTCGATCTGGTCAAGCACGCCGAAGGACGACACTTGTCGAGCGAAGACGTGCTGCACTTCGGTCTGATCCCGCGCAGTCATCGCGGCATTTTCTGCATGAACGAACTGCCGGACCTCAGCCCCAAGATTCAGGTCGGGTTGTTCAACGTCCTCGAAGAGCGAGACGTGCAGATTCGCGGCTTTCCGATTCGGCTGAACCTCGACGTGTGCATGGTCTTCAGTGCGAACCCCGAGGACTACACGAATCGCGGCCGGATCGTGACGCCGCTCAAGGACCGCATCGGTTCCGTAATTCGGACGCACTACCCGCCGACGCGCGAGCTGGGCATGCGGATCACGACCGAGAACTCGTGGACCGAGCGCGACGACGGCGTGCCGGTCGTGGTTCCTCGATTCCTGCAAGAGATCGTGGAGGAGACCGCGCGACTCGCGCGAACCAGCCCGCACGTCAATCAGTCATCCGGCGTGAGTGTCCGCATGTCGATCGCCAACTACGAGAACCTCGTCTCCTCCGCCGAGCGCCGCGCCGTGATGATGGGCGAGCCGCACGCTGTCGCTCGTCCCGCCGACCTACTCCACCTGCCAGCCAGTTCGCGCGGCAAGCTCGAACTGACCATGAGCGACGAGCCGGGCGAAGAGGATCGCCTCATCGGCCGCCTGATCGACGAAGCGGTCAAGACGGTCTTTGATCTGCACGAGTTGAATCCCAAACAGTTCCGCAACGTGGTCGAACACTTTGAACTCGGCAAGACGCTCGAACTGGGAGACGGCCTTTCGTCGAAGGCTGTGCTCCAACAGATCGACACCATTCGCGGTTTCCGCTCGCAGGTCGAGCAGATTGCCAAAACACTCGAACCCGACCTGGCAACCGGCTCTCACGCGGACGGCTTCCACGCCGCCGTGGCCGAGTTCCTGCTGGACTCGCTCCACTGCCACAACCGACTCAACCGCACACGCCAAACAAACGTCAGCACCTACGGTTCGTGATCCGGCCCTCGGGACACCAACCCGCAGCGTCAGAGGCTGTGCATTTTCTACTTCCGAGAGTTGCTGTCGGAGTTCAAGTCACCCGCAGCGTGAGCGAGGGCGGAAACTCCACGGTCTGGTCGATTTCAGATCCCCGTCGTTCAAAGCGTCCGCCCTCGCTCACGCTGTGGGTGACTTTCAGAACTCTCGGAACTTGATCATGCACAGCCCCTAAGCGAGGAATGGAAGCGTAAGCTCGACGTTTGCCAGTTCATTTGGACTGCGGCCATTGATTGCCGCTTTCATTTCTCCGGCCGCCGTGATTTTTGGAAAGGCTCAACCACCACAAAGGTCTTCCAAAACGGTGCGAGACGCGAAGAAAGGAAAGCGGTGATGAATCCCCGCACTCCAAATCTGGAAAAAGTCGAGGTTGGTGTGCGGCACTCCGTTTCCTGCTGAGCAGGCCGCACCTCATCCGGGCCAACGTGGCGGCTACTCTTCGATCACGCGGAGAACTTGGTCAACCGCGATGTCGTGCAGTTCCTGCTCGCGCCCGTTCGGCCAGCGGATGGAGACGCGGACGGAAATCGAAACGTCTCCCAATCCGAACAGCAACGCCGGCTCGTGCGATGAGCAATAGCTCGTGCCTCCGGCCAGTTCCTGCATCCACGAGTCGTCTCCCGCGCGAACGACCACGCGCGTCCCGATCGCCGAGCGATTGCTGATCCGACCGACGAGCCGCACCTTCAACCAGTGGCCTCCCTGCGAAACGTTCCTCAACACGACCGAGTTCGAGTCCTGATGGACGACAGCCAGATCGAGGCGTCCATCGTCGTCGAAGTCACCGGCGGCCACTCCCCGGCCGACGACCTTGCGGCGGAAGTCGTCTCCCGCCGTGGTGCTCACGTCGTGCCAGCGGCGGCCGTCGAACGACATCGCCTGCGGAGCCATCGCCGTCTCGCCCCCGTCGCTCCGATGCTCGTCGATGTGGCCGTTGGCGACGAAGAGATCCTGCCAGCCATCGTGGTCGAAGTCGTGCATCACCGTGCCGAAGCCGAGATTCTTGAATGTCGGTTTGACGAGACCCGTGATGCCGCTGACATCGTGAAATCCCCGGGGTCCGAGGTTGCGATAGAGCGTGTTCCACTCATCGACGAAGTGCGTGAGGTAGAGATCGAGATAGCCGTTGCGATCGTAGTCGCCCAGTCCGACACCCATGCTGGCCTGTGGCAGTCCGTCGGCCGAGACCGCGCACCCGAGCAGCATGGCCGACTCGACGAAGCGTCCGCCGCCACGGTTGACGAACAGGAAGTTGGGAGTCGTGTCGTTCGCCACGTAAACATCGGGCAGACCGTCATTGTTGAGATCGGCAATCGCGACCCCCAGCGCTTTGTTGCCGTCACCGAACAGACCCCGCTCGACCGACTCTTCGCGAAACGTGCCGTCGCCGAGGTTGATGAAGCAGTGGTCGGGCACCGCCTCCAAAAACGAGGGATGGCACACGGTGGGTGTGCCCAGTTTGTTGAGGCAGAGGCGCGGATGAACCGGGTCGAATTGAAGGTAGTTGCAGACGTACAAATCGAGATCGCCGTCCAAATCGAGATCGCCCCACGCCGCGCTGGAACTCCACAACGGATCCGCGACTCCCGCCGCATCCGACAGATTCGCAAACGTGCCGTCGCCGTTGTTGCGATAGAGCACGTTCGGCCCGACGTTGGTGACATAGATGTCGGGGAAGCCGTCCTGGTCGAAGTCCGCCATCGCCACGCCCTGGCTGTAGCCTCGCTCGGCCGTCCCCGCCAGATCGGCCACATCGTGAAACGTGCCATCGTCCTGTTGGCGAAACAGACGATCCGGCGGCTGGTCCGGCGAACCGGGGCTGGTCGGGTTGCCTCCCTGCGTCAGGTACAGATCGAGCCGCCCGTCGAGATCGAAATCGAACCAGCCCGCGCCGCCGCCCGTCGTCTCCACCATCAGGCTCCGGCCGGTCGCCCCGTTGTCGTAACGGTGTTGAATGCCGATCCGGCTGGCGACATCTTCAAATCGCAGGCGATCACCGATCGTCACAATCGCCACGTCGAGTGAGGGACTGGCGACCTTCAAGCCCTGCGCCACCGAGGGTGTTGTGACGAGTGAAGGGATGCCAGACGAAGGCGTGCCGGCAGGGACTCGATTGATTGTCTCCGTCCGTTCGCGGCACGAGCCAACAACGGCGATCAACAGGACTGCAAACAGAGGCCGTCGAGCGCCTGTGAGCGCTTCGCGTCGTGTCGCCGAGTGAGTGGATGAGTGTCGAACCGTCATTGTGATGCGGGGTCCATTCGATTCCGGGACGACAGCGGGCGGTGGTCCGCCGTCAGGAGGCCAGCGGCCGGAAACAGTCTACCGACACCAACCCGAAGCGTGAGCGAGGGTCTCCGGCCGCAGTCCCTCGCTCACGCTTCGGGTTGGTGTGGGAGGAATCATCTTCACCGAATCGTCCCGGCATCGTGACGACGGCTTCGTCAACGCTTGATCTTGGGGTAGCCATGCTCGCCAGAGCGTGGAGTGAGTCCAACATCTCCCCACGTTCTGGCGAACGTGGCTACGAAGACAACCCAACTTCTCAGACGTGACGTAGCACTACCGCCGCCCGCCTTGGCTCGATGCCCGCGGTACGACCGTTGGAATAAAAGTGTCATCGCCGCAGAGACGAGCATAATCCCTGACGGCGTTGATCAGCTCTTTCGTGACCGGTTCGACACCGGAAACCGACTTGAGTTGGACTCGCAGCGCACGCGCTCGATCGACAATCGCCTGTTGCTGTTCGACTTGTCCAACTTCATTCTGGAGTCTCAACAGCGCCACCCGTCGATGCCGAGTCACCCAGTCGAGCGGCGCGAGTGCAAGTGCCTGATCGTAGGATTGCCTTGCGGCCTCCAACTCTCCCGACTGCAACTGCACCCAACCCCGATACCGCCAGAAACGATTGTCGGCATCCGCCGCCGCAGGGGCCGCTTGCAGCAGCCGGATCACATTTTCGAGTTCCCCTTCCGCCATCGCCCGTTCAATGTGGTGAGCCAGCAACTCGATGTTCTGCGGAAAGCGCTGGAGCAATATCTTGAGGCGGGCCGCGCGCGATTGCCGCTCCGGCGAATCGACCTGAGCCGCCGCCGAAGCATCCGATGCGGCAGCCGGTTCGCTGGCAGGCTCCACAGAATTCAGAGCCTGTGCCACGAGAAAGATCTCTTCGTCGGGATCCGCTTCGAGCCAGCGCGCATTGGTTTCGACGGCCGTCGAGACCCGCAGTCCGTCGATCAAGAACGCGAACACATACGCCTCGGGCGGCTCGCGTTGAACCCGGCTGGCCGCGCGGATCTGCGCGAGCAGCTTCTGTTTTTGAAGCGTCGTCGCGTAAAACTCGATGAGCCATTGATGCGGCTGCGCGGCGCGAGGCTCCTTGTCCAGGATCAATCGGCAGACGCGCTCCCCCTCCAACGGTCGATTGCCGACTCCGAAGAGCAACTCCGCCAGGGCCAACTGCGACGGCAGAAACTTGGAGTTGGCGGCATCGACCTGCGCCAGAAAGTCCATTGCCTGAGTGATGTCACCCAGGTTTTGAGCGGCCAGCGCGCGGAACAGCCACCCGTCCGCATCCTTCGGCGACCACTGGCTCCACACGCGAGACTGCTCGGCCAACTCCGGCCACTTCTGACGGGCACGCAGATCGCGACACGTCGCCAACGCGCGTGCCGTTTGCGATTGTCGCCACCCGTCGGAGCCAAAGTGCCAAACCACCGGCAGCCCCACCACCAGCAACAGCAGTCCGGTGTATCGAATCCAGCGTCGGCCGGTCATGACGGCAAGCCCATCGTTGTCTGCGTTGGATTGAAGACACGCACAGCGCACGTCTTCCCAGGGGTGAGGCAGCGGGTCTCGGTCTGCGGCACAGCGCGAGCACCGGTCTCCGCGCGACTGTTCGTGTTGGAATGAAGCTCGGTCATCGACGACGCAACGCGAGCCAGCGCCCGTGCGACTGCCAACCTCCTGCAACCGGCGGCATACTCTGACATCTCTCGCGGCAACGGTCCATCCACCGTGCCGATGTCTCAGGGCTCCGTCCAGTTGAAAGTTGCATAAAATGTAGGGTGGGACCAGTGGCGTTTCGCCGCGTCGGCCCACCATGATTTCCCGTAGATTGAGCATGGTGGGCCGGCGCTCGAAGCGAGCTTGTCCCACCCTACTTTGAACCAGGCGATGTCTTTGACGCTAAAAAGTCATCGATCATCTCACTCGCCGAAGACGTGGCCGAGGGGCAACAAAACCACCACCAACCTGCAGATGCCTCCGCAGGGCAGGGCCATCACCTGTTTCAAAGGAGGGCGGGTCGATTTGAAACGGGCATTGGCCCTGCTCTGCGGGGAATCGGTGCTGGCGTTCCGTTCGCGGCACGGCTAGCATCCGGCCCGTCCTGTTGTTGTCTCACTTCATTTCAGAGACTGCCTGACGCGGTCTCGGCATCCAATCTGATCGGATTCTGCGACAGCGAACCGCTCCAGGTCTGAAGCGGGTTGCTCTGCGTGATCCCACTGAAGGCGAGCCGCCATGCGCATTCAAGCCAGTTGCGAATCGTGTTTTCACGACTTCTCGGTGTCGTCGAACGTGGCGGGCAAGCGGGTGAAATGCCCCGAATGCGGTGAGGCCGTTCGCGTGCCGGCCGACGACGGTGACGATGAGCCGGTGGCCCCGCGCCGCGCTTCCGGTGGCAGGAAGAAGTCGAGCAAGCAGAGTTCGAGCGACGGCAACCCGGCGCTGGTCATGGGACTGTTGGCAGGAGGCGGAGGGATCGTCGTACTGGGTCTGCTGGTGTTCCTGTTCCTGCGGCCGGGTCCGCAACAGTTGCCCGCGCCGCCCGCCGCACAGCCGGCGATGACTCAAGCGACGCCTGTGGTGATGCCTGCCGCAACGGCCGCGCCTTCGGCTTCGCCCCCCGCTGCGCAGGCGATGCCGACGACGACGGCGGCCGCTCCTCAAGCCACCACCTTGGCCCCGACCTCGACGACTCCGGGCGTGGCCGGTGCCACTCCCGTTGGCACCGCGCCGGCAACGGCTCCGACGGTGGGATCATCTCCCACGCCGAGCGGGACTGAAACCGCAGCCGCCGCGACCGCTCCCGCCGCCAGTTCATCACCGGTCAGCCCGCCTCTGCAAAAGTTGGACTTCGAACAACTGATCCCGCTCGTCAAGCCGGCCATCGTCCGCATCAACGTCATCTCACAAGATGGGGCGAGCGTCGGCAGCGGCTTCGTCGTGGACAAGGACGGGACCGTCATCACGAACTACCACGTCATCACCGGAGCGAAGAAGGCCGAAGTGGAGTTCGCCGACGGAACGAAGGCCAAGGCGCTTGGCTATCGCGTCGTCAACCGGAAGAAGGACATCGCGATCATCAAGATCGACATGCCCGCCGCCAAACTGACGATCGTGCCGCTCGCCGAAGCGTCACCGGCTGAGGGAGCCGAAGTGATGGCGTTTGGTGCGCCGCTGGGTCTGTCCTTCACCTCGTCCAAGGGGATCATCACCGCCCTCCGCAAGGAAGCCGAGATGCGCGATCAGTTGGGAGCGGACGTGGGTGGCAACTGGTTGCAGACCGATACGCCGATCTCACCCGGCAACAGTGGCGGGCCGCTCGTCGATCGTTATGGCCGCGTGGTCGGCATGAACACGATGCAGCTTTCGGGCGGGCAGAACCTGAACTTCGCCGTCTCCGCCGCCGACATTCGCGAGGAACTCCTCAAGGCACCGGCGCTGGTCAAGGAGTTCAAACCGGACGATCTCAAAGCGTACACCAAGTCGTTTGACCGCAAGCTCGCCAGCGAGGAGATGGGGACGGAACGAGGCCGGAAGTTGTTCGCGGGCATTGAGGAAATCTTCCTGCTCAACGCGACCGACAAGAAGACGGTGGCCCTCGATACCACGGGTCGCATCTGGGATCGAGTGGTCCTGAAGGGGAAGGGCGCGATCGAGAAGTCGAAGATTCAGTTGTCGTTCGGCAAACCGGCAGAGGACGCGGCGGTGATGCTGGTGATTCTGGAGTTGAAGAATTCCCGCAAGGGAACGGCCGGCACGCAGGAACTGAAAATCACCGGTCAGTTGATCTGCTCCGATCCGCACGGCAAGAAGTCCGAATCGCCGTACGTCATGGTCTGGAAGGAAGAGGAAACGATCGGCACGATCTCGCTGGTCGCACTGGTCGATGGAAACTTCCCGCGCCAGGCCGATGAAAAGTTGGCGAACTTCTTCGGCAAGTTCCGCGCGGCGTACACGAAGGCCGTCCGCGAACAGAAGGAAGCCGATGACCTGGCGAAGGCGGGTGGTAACAAAAAAGACGCCGCCCCGGACGCGAAGAAGGGCGAGGCGAAGTAGTGTCCGACCGCTCGAACAGGGATTCTCGGAATGAAGCGACCGCCGCCGTGACCGAGTCTGGCTCACTGAGCGTCTGGGACGCAGTGAGTCTCATCGTGGGGATCGTGATCGGCAGCACGGTCTTTAAAACGTCAGGGCTGGTCTTCGCGAATGTGCCGGGGCCGTGGTGGGGACTCGGGCTGTGGGTCGTCTGTGGCGGACTGTCACTGGCCAGCGCGCTCTGTTACGCCGAACTGGCCACGGCGTACCCGAGACTCGGCGGTGAGTACAACTATCTCACGCGCGCCTTCGGTCCGTGGGCGGGCTTTCTGTTCGGCTGGGCCCAGTTGACGATCATTCAGACCGGGAGCATCGGCGCGCTGTCGTACGTGTTCGCCGAGTACGCCATCAAGGTGTTCGACGCACCCGCCAGCCTGACGATTTGGTTCGCGCTGGCGGCCGTGGTCGGGCTGACGGCCCTCAACATGCTGGGCGTTCGCGCCGGAAGGCGGACACAGAATGTGCTGACGGTGGTGAAGCTCGTCGGGATGGGGCTGCTCGTCGTGGCGGGGCTGAGTGCTGCGGGAGGTGCTTCGCTGGCGGTCGAGCAGCCGGTTGGCGGGGGAGGCTGGTCGTTCGCGCTGATTCTGGTGCTGTATGCCTACGGCGGCTGGAACGATGCGGCCTTCGTCTCGGCCGAGGTGCGCGATCGCTCGCGCAACATCCCCCGCGCGCTGCTGTGTGGCATCGGACTGGTCACGGTTTGGTATCTGCTGCTCAACGTGGCGTATCTCGGCGCGTTGGGTTTCGAGGGCTTGAGGGCCTCACAGCAACCGGCCGCCGATGCGTTCGCGAAGGTGGTGGGTCCGTGGGGCGGACGGGCGATGAGCGTGCTGGTGATGGTCTCGGCGTTGGGGAGCGTCAACGGCGTGATCTTCTCGGTGTCGCGCTTGCACGCCACGGTGGGAGCCGATCACCGCGCGTTCGCACTGCTCGGCCGCTGGTCGTCTCGCACGCACGCTCCGGTCTGGTCGCTGCTGATTCAGGGCGCGATTTCGTCCACGATGATCGTCGGCGTGGGCACGGCCGCCGGACGACAGGCCGTCGATGAACTGGTCGGTCTCGGTGGAGCCAAGCCCGTTCCGTGGGACAAGTACTACGGAGGATTCGAGACGCTGTTTGCAGCGTCGGCTCCAATCTTCTGGCTGTTCTTTCTGAGCACCTCGGTGTCGTACTTCGTCCTGCGTTGGAAGGACCGCGACATCGAACGCCCGTTTCTCGCCCCGCTCTTTCCACTCAGTCCGCTGCTGTTCTGTGCGATGAGCGGATTCGGACTGTACTCGGCGACGATGTATGCCCGGCCGCTGTTGCCATTGATTGCGGTCCCGTTCCTGCTGGGCCTGCCGTTGTATTTCGTGAGCGGACGAAGGGGACATCGGTAGTAGCAACCCGCAGCGTAAGCGAGGCTCTCAGGCCGTAGCCCCTCGCTCACGCTTCGGGATTGGTGCGGCTCATCGAACCGCGAGTCGTCCCGCTTTCACGATTCCTCCCTGCATGACAGCTATGAACCGGCGGCGGTCTTCGAGGATCGAGATGTCGCCCAACACATCGCCGTCCACGACGAGTACGTCCGCCAGTTTGCCGACTCCGAGCGTGCCGATCTCCTGCTCGCGGCCCAGGATTTCGGAACCGGTCTTCGTCGCGCACGTCAGGACTTCGAGCGGCGTGAAGCCGACGAACTTGTGGAAGAACGTCAGCTCGCGGGCGTACTGGCCGTGCGGGTTCCAGCCGAAGCCGTAGTCGCCGCCGAGGCCGATGCGCCCGCCCGCCTTCAGGATTCGCCGGGCACTTTCCGCCCCACCATCCAGCGTTTCCTGATGCCCGTCGATCACGCGCTGCGAGAGACCAAACTCCGGTCCGCGCTCGATGCTGGCCAGTTCGAAGTACAGCGCCGGGACAACGGGGACGTCGCGCGCCAAAATCATCTCCAGCGCTTCGTCGTCGATGAATGTGCCGTGTTCGAGCGTGTCGTATCCCGCTCGGAGGGCGTTCTTGATCCCCTCGGTCGCCCGGCAGTGTCCCGTCACTTTCATGCCGTGATTGTGAGCCGTCGCGACGACCGCATGCATCTCCTCAAACGTCATGCAGAGCGTGTGGTGATCGTTCGTGTCGGGAGCGGCCGCGTCGCCGGTGGGGTAGGTCTTCACCCATTCGACTCCGTCCTTGACGAGCTTCCGCACGGCAGCCCGCGCCTCGTCGGGACCGTTGATGAGCAGCACCAGTCCGTCCATACCGATCTTGCGATAGTCGGGGTTCCAGTCCATCAGACCGCCCACGCCGCAGATTTCGCGTCCGCTGGCGGCGAGTCTCGGGCCGGGAATCAGGTCGGTCTCAATGGCCTTCTTCAGCCAGACATCGACGTTGAACAGGCTGCCACCGCTGCGAGCCGCCGTGTACCCGCACTCCAGCGCCAGCTTGCAATTCGTCGCCGCCAGTAGCGTCACGTATTCGACCGGATACTTGAGGTCGAGGTCTTCGAGTGCCTCCACGTTGAAGTAGGTCGCATGAAAGTGAGACTCGATCAAACCCGGCAGGATCGTCCCGCCCTTCGCATCAATCCGCGAGGCGTCCCGATCGATGAGCGGCATCGCGCTGGCTGGTCCGACATACCGGATACGTCCATCCTCGATGACCAGTGCCGCATCACGAACCGGCCCCGCGCCCGTGCCGTCGATCAGTTGACCGTGCTCGATCACCGTGACGCCCGTTGCTGTCTGCATGATGTGATTCCTGTTGATGATGTAGGATGGGCACTCCTGCCCGTCCTGTCTTTCAACTTCGCGAGAAGTGGACGGGCAGGAGTGCCCATCCTACGTTCTACTTCTCCACGACCCGGCACGCCACAGGCAGATGGTCGCTGAAGCCGGTTGGATTGAAGCTGTCCTTGTCCGACGGACGGCCGAAGCGGCGCGGGCCTCCGCGCGAGTCGAGCATCTCCGTCAGGCGAACGATCTCGACGCTGTCCTCCTTCACGCGCCAGGGCGACTCGTCGGAGAAGAAGCCCCGATTCACGAGCATCTGGTCGAGCAGATTCGGCTCGCCCCCGAACGCGAACGTGCCGCCGTCGTCCGCCAGCAGCGGCCACGTCAGATTCAAGAGGTACGGCGACTCGGCCCGCTTCGACTTCAGCAGCCGATCCACGCGCTGGCCCAGCGCATACTCGGTCAGCGAGCGGTTGAACGGCTCATCGTTGAAGTCGCCCATCACCAACACGGACGGTTCGGGATCGGACGGCTGCGATTTCAAGACCTCACGGATTCGTTCGAGCCAGTACGACAACGTCTCGCCCGCCAGCAGGCGGTACGGTTCGGACTCGTACTGTCCTGCGCTGCGAGACGGCCAGTGGTTGCCGATCACTACCAGTCGGTTCTTCCCCGGTTTCGTGTAGAAGCTGACCTGAAACAGATCGCGTGTGCCGGTGCGGCGCAGGATCGTGTGCGAGAAGACTTCCTTCGCCTTCGTCGTGAACCTCGCCGAGTCGTACAGGAACGCCACGTCGATTCCGCGCTGGTCCGACGTGTCGTGATGGACGACCTTGTACGCCCGGCCGAGCGGCTTGAGCAGCGCGACCAGTTGCTCCAGCACGGCCTTGTTCTCGATCTCACACACGCCGAGCAAATCCGGCCCGCGCCCGCCGTTCATCGACGAGATCACCTTCGCCAACTGAGCCAGCTTCAGCCCGAGCACCTTTTTCGACCACCCCTTCAGCTCGGCCCTGAGCTTCTCGGCCAGCCACGGGATGCGCTGCGGATCGCCCTCGAACGAAAACAGGTTTTCCACATTCCACCACGCCACGAAGTAGTCGGTCATGAGTTTGGCTCCACGAAGAGATGAAAGAAGACAACCCCGAAGAATGCTCTACTCATTGAAGCCTGACGCGCAAGCGAAGTATTCCTTCGCTTGCGCGTCAGGCTTCAATGGGCGGGTACGTTATTTCGCCGGGGTTGCCTAAGACTGTGATCGGCAGTTTGGTTCGCCCGCGAGTGGTATGCAAGTTCTCGCCGCGCGGGACAACGACGCCGGTTCCCGAGTACCATCGCAGTTCGTTTAACCGCGTGGGCAACGCCCCGCGCGTCGATTGGGGGCACCGCGTCG
>JAYUFF010000277.1:0-6153 GCA_043738825.1 Schlesneria sp. | reverse complement strand
GGAACCCCTGCTGCTTGCCCGTTTCAATCAGTTCGTTCAAACCTTGGTCGATTCGGTACACCGGTAACTCCTTCGAAGAACTACTTCGATCCGCTTGTTGCACGTGATTCGTTGCGAGTTTGGCACTCGGTTTCACCCACACTAACCCGAAGCGTGAGCGAGAGGCTGCGGGCCGATTCCCTCGCTCACGCTTCGGGTTAGTGTGAGTGGATCGATCATTTCCTGTCGCTCGCCCAAGAGCGTCCGCGTCAGGCTTTTTTCGCCGTTCGTTGTTGATGAAACTGAGAGGCTTGTTGCAATCGGTCGAGCGTCTCCTGGGTCAACTTCATCGCGTCTCGCGGTCGTTCAATCTGCGGACCCTGAGCCGCGCGATGAGTCTCTTGAGTTCGACGCCACTTCAAACCATTCAGCACCTGCCGCAGCAGACTTTCGGAGGGATCGGTTCCCACCAGCGCGGCATCCTGTGCCAACCTGCCTGCGATATCCCGCTCGCGAGCCTGTTCGTCAATCCAGACGATCAAGCCCTTCAAATCCGGGCACTCCAACTGAGACAGCACCTTGTCGAAACTTGGCAGCCAACCGTCGTCGTGAACATCAAAACAGACGGTCAGCAATTCTCTCAAGACTTCGTTTCCGAAATCGTCCGGGCCGATCTCGCGCCGAACTGCGTCAATCATATCCGGTGAAGTAAAGAGGAGCTGGAGTAATTCGCACTCCAGCAGATCGTCCTTGCTTTGACTTTGCTGGAGTGAAAGGATCGTCTGTTTCCAGCGGTGTTGCAGGGACTCACCGGTTGATTCGGTTGCGGAAACTCTCCGCTCATTCGACCGCATCAGCCGCTCTCGATCTTGGCCTCGCAGTTCCTTCAATCGCTTTCGCACGTCTGATTCCGACAATCCCAGCCGCTGAGGCAGGCGGCCAATCAGCAAATCCTCCTTGACCGTTCCGGCAATCCCCGACGACACGATCAACAGTTGCAGCATCCCGTCCAGAATCCGCATCCTCGCATCGATCGTGCCGGTCCCATGCCTCTCCATCAATAATCGTAGTTGATACTCGGCAACTTCTGGTGCCGCATCAATCAATTTCTGTATGGCCGCAGGACCACGCTCCTGCAAAAACTCATCCGGGTCCAAACCATCAGGCAATGTCAGAATTCGCAGATCCACGTTCTGAGCCAGAAACTTGGAGAGCGCCCGTTCGGAAGCGTCCTTCCCCGCCTTATCGCCGTCGTACACGAGCACCACTGTCTTCGCGAGCCGCTTCAGCAGCGTGACGTGAGCCTCGGTCAGAGCCGTTCCCAACGTCGCCACCGTGTTCATCAAGCCCGCCTGCTGCAACTTCAAGCAATCGGTGTACCCCTCCGTCACGAGGACGGTCTCCGACTTCTTGATCGCTTCCCGCGCCCAGTCCAATCCGAAGCAAAGTTGACTCTTGTGGAAGACGGCGCTCTCGTCGCTGTTTAAGTATTTGGGAGCCTCTTTCCATTGATGGTCGGGCAGGATGCGTCCCCCAAACGCCACGACACGGCTCCGTTCGTCGTGAATTGGAAACAAGACGCGATCCACGAAACGATCCTTGTAACCGCTACCATCCGTTCGTTCGGTGATGAGCTTCGCTCCGAAGAGCAAGTCCGTGTCGAACCGTTCCTTCGCCCGACGCAGCAACCACTCGCGATCGTCGGGCGAATACCCAAACTTACAACGCGAAATGGTCGCCTGTGTAAATCCTCTCTCGTGGAGATACCGCCTCGCCCGTTCTCCCACCGCCGTCGCGAGCAGGCAGTTGTGAAATTCGTCCTGCGCCCACGCCAGCACGTCATACAACTGCGGCTTGTGGGACGGTTCAGCAGGTCCACGGCGAAGCTGAGCGGGAAGTTCGAGGTGCGCGCGATGGGCCAAGAATTCCAATGCCTCGCGAAAACCAAGGTTGTCGTGCTTCATCACGAACGAGAAGCAGTCGCCCCCTTCGCTGCACACCCAGCACTTGTAAGATTGCCGCTCGGGGTTCACGGTGAACGAGGGATTGTGATCGTCATGAAAGGGGCACAGGCCTTTGTAGACTCGCCCGCCCTGTTGAGGTTGCAGCGCAACAGTCTCGCCGACCAACTGCACGATGTCCGTGCGCGATCGAACCAGTTCCTTGAACTCGGCGGACGAATTGCCATCCACGGGCGAGACCTCTGAAATACTGTATGACCCGAGGCACCGAGCCTCAACCGCCGAAACAACCTGAAGCTGGTTGCAGGCACTCGACCTTGAAGGCCACCGAGAATCGAGTCAAAGGCTTGAGACAGGGGCTGACCCGCGCAAGTTCGACTCAACACAGACTCCAACTGCTCGGCGACACGATCAGTCCGTTGAAAAACCGCACCGACGGTTGTTGCCACGAGCGACCGTCTCACGCGCATTTAGAGGGGGTTGACATTTCCCCGCCATCGGACAATCCCCACAGCAAATGGCCTCGGCAAGTTCGGCCTGATTTTACCTGTGGCCCCGCGACCGTCAAGGAACGCATTTTGGAAGTCAATCTCGCGGAAACGCTGTAACGTATTCGAGGCAATTCCCTTTGACACTGCGCTGCCTTGCAAGTTTTCTGCGGTCAATGGAATCCGGCGGCGAGCCGCCGTGGCGTTGAACGAGAGGCTGCACCAATTGCATGGCTTCCAACGGACTTCGGCCATTCAACGGGACAGTTGGTTTCGGCATCAGTGACGGTCGCGCAATCAGCCCTCGGGCTGCTTGGCCTCAAACAATGCAGACCGATGGATGCCGAGTTGCCTCAACCAGTACTTGCCGAGCACTCCGAGAGTCGACAACCCGTACTTGACGCTCCGTCGAAAGTTGATGCTGCTCGCCTCATCGAAGTAGCGCACTGGGACGGGAATGTCACCGAGCTTGAACCCGAAGTGAACGGCCTGCGCCAGGAACTCGCTGTCAAACACGAAGTCGTTCGAGTTCTTCAGGTACGGGATCGTCTCCAACACTTCGCGGCGATAGGCGCGGAAGCCGCTGTGAAAATCACCGAGGTTCTGGCCGAGGACGATGTTCTCGGTCAGAGTCAGACAACGGTTGGCCACATATTTCCACCGAGGCATCCCGCCCGCCAGAGCCTCGCGCCGCGTGCGAATTCGCGAACCCATCACGAAGTCGCAGATGCCGAGCCGGATGATTTCGACCGCTACCGGGATGACGCGACTGTCGTACTGATAGTCCGGGTGGATCATCACGACGTAGTCCGCACCGGCGGCCAGAGCGTGGCGGTAGCAGGTTTTCTGATTGCCACCGTAGCCGAGGTTCTTCTCGTGACGAATCACGGTCAGGCCGAGTCGCTCGGCGATCTCAACCGTGTTGTCCCGGCTGCAATCATCGACGAGCACGATCTCATCGACTGAGCCGGGAGGAATGTCAGCGATCGTCCGTTCGAGAGTCTTCGCCGCGTTGTAAGCGGGCATCACGGCGATGGTCTTGCCTTTGGGGGACGGTGCTCCGGCAGAGGCTATTTGAACTTGTGGCTCGAATGACACGAATTGATGATCCAAGAGTGAGTCGAATGAAATGAACGCCGTTTGAGCGGGCGGTATCGTGGCGTCGGTGATAGTTCTCGTCTACTCAGTCGCCTCGCTGTTGTCCTACACAAACGCCGCAGTCTTGGCTCGGACGGCAACGAGGTCTTGTTCAAGTTGAGTCCGCAGTTCCTCGACCGACGCGAACCGTTTTACGTCGCGAACGCGATCCAAGAAATCAACATTGAGCATCCGGCCGTACAGGTCACCATCAAAGTTGAGAATGTGGACCTCGATCTTGCGAGCAGACTCGCCGAACGTGGGGTTGGGGCCGACGTTCACAGCCGCCGCGCGACGGCCTTCGGTCAAACAGGCCCAAGCCGCGTAAACGCCGTTGGCTGGCGAGAGCGTGGGGATGTCGAACAAGTTGGCCGTGGGAAAGCCGAGCGTTCGGCCTCGTTCGGCTCCGCGACCGACAACGCCGCTGATGCGATACGGATGGCCGAGCAGTCGCACCGCGTGGCCGATGTCGCCGGATTCAATCAGCGACCGGATGACACTCGACGAGACGAGTTGCTCGTCCACCGTGACCGGCGGCACCACATCGAACTCAAGGCCATGCGCGGCGCAGAGGCTTCTCAGCACGGTGACGTTGCCTGAACGATTGCGTCCGAAAAAGAAGTTCGGTCCCTCGACGAGTCCCTTCGCGTGGAGTTCGCCCCGTACAAAACGGTCGAAGAATTCCTCGGCGGTCAGCGACAGAAACGGCCTGTCGGTCGGGATGACAATCATGACATCGACACCATACCGGCCGAGCAATTCCGCGCGGTATTCGATCGACGTGAGCGGTGGCGGTGTTGCTTCGGGACGCAACAGCGCGATCGGATGCGGATCGAACGTGACGGCGACGGCGGGAACGCCATCCGACCGCGCGCGGCTGGTCAGCGCGTTGAGCATCGCCTGATGACCGCGATGCACGCCGTCGAAGTTTCCAATCGAAGCGTACCCGCCGCGAAAGGACTCGGACGCCTCGAAGCCACGCAACAGTCGCATGCTCAGACTTCCTCAAACAGCGCGACGCTGGCGGTGAAACCGTGGATGTAGTTCTTGTCTCCGACCGGCCCCAGCTCGCCCTGAGCGAAGAATCCGGCGAGCGGCATCGGCCCCAGGCACTGCTGCACTGCGAGGGCATCGTGATTGGGGTCGGGAAACATCCGCGATCCGCGTCCGTTGCAACTGAACAGGAGCGCGGCACGGCCCTTCGCACCGGAGGGAACTTGATGTCGGTCGAGCAACTGCCGCAGATCTTCATCCGCCGTCTCGGCATCGCGGATGTGGAACTGGATCGTCTGACCGACTCGCATCAACCCGCCGGTCGCCAGCGCTCCACTGGTGCGATCCGCGCCGAGGACGTTCACAATCAGAAAGTCTCCCCGCTGAAAACTGTCCTGATACTCATTCATCACCACGCCCAGATGAATGCCCCGCTCGACGAGCTTCTGATCGCGCGGTGAGAGTTCGGGATACAGCGACTGCAAGCGTTGCAACGGGGGAGCACCGCCCAGTTCGTAGATGACGTTGCGCTCGGCCCGTGTCACGACGAAGGGCGTGCCGATGGGACGGCAACCCTGCGACACAATGCTGCGGACGCGCGGGCCGCCACGCAGCACGACGCCGATCGCACCGGACTCGACCATGCGGTCGTTGAAGAAGAGGCGGTTCTCGCCGGGACCGCCGCCGCTCGCCATGCCGCCAATCAACGGCGTACCGGGGAGTTCGTCGGCCACGAGGTCAATCACCGACTGAGGCAGCGAGGTGAAGGGGTCTCCCAGCAGGAAGACCGCGCGCGTTTCGGCGCGATGCTCGGCGAGATCTTCCGGGAGTCCCGAGCACAACAATCCGTCGGGCGTTTCCTCGAACGACAGCTCGAACGGCGTCAGCGTCGCGTCTGGAATCGACGCACACCAGACGGAGAGTGCGGGACCATCCTCGCACTCGCGCGAGCCACCGATCACCGTCTCGCCCGTGCAGCCGAGCAGCAGCCTGGCCCCCAGTGCCTCCTTCAACGAGGCCGCCAATTCTTCAAAACGAGTCGCGTAATGATGCGATGCAAACACGAAGGCCAAGTCCGGCTCGACTCCCCCGAGACCGGTCACGATGGCAAGACCAACCTCTTCGATGGCGGAGGCCAGATTCGGGCGATTGGAGAGGGCGGAGGCAAACGGCATCGGGGGTTCGGTCCTGTCTGAAGTCGAGCCGATCGAGGCGACATGCCACGAACGTCATGCGTCGTTCACTCGACCGCCGATTGGCCGGTGAAGTAGTCCGGCTCGTTCCCCTCGATCCACTTGATGTTGCAGCCGATGCTGGCCCGCTGTTCGAGCAGGGCCGGTTTTCCCGCCAACATCGCCTCGACGGCCGCTCGCAAATCGGACCCGGTCACGGGCTTGCCGTTGCCTGGGCGGCTGGCGTCGAACTGCCCGCGATAGACCAGCGACTGATGCCCGTCAAACAGGAAGAAGTCGGGAGTACACGCGGCCTTGTAGGCTTGAGCGACCTCTTGCGTGGCATCGAACAAATACGGAAACGTGTAGCCCGCCGAGCGATGTTCTTCGACCATCTTCGCCGGGCTGTCTTCCGAATGAGTC
>JAYUFF010000276.1:0-6157 GCA_043738825.1 Schlesneria sp. | reverse complement strand
AACAACGCGGCATCGACTGGCACTTTCAACTTGAAGACGCTCGAGTCAGACTCAAGCGGCTCTACCCAAAAATCAAGACCTGACAGGGCACTAGGCTTGAAACTCGATCAGTACGTCATGCCGACGCGCAGCAGCAGCGTGCCGCCCGGGTTCAACACGGCGGGATCGTGTTCGAACGACAGGTGCCGTCCCAACGCATAGCCTGCCTCGACCCGACCCGCGAGCGCGCCGGGAGCCTTTGTTTCGTAGCCGAGGATCAGGCGGTTGTCCTTGTAGATGACCACGTCCTGGACGCCGCCCGCCTGCTCGATGGCCCACGAGTTCCCGCCGAACAATTCCATCCCGAAGTACATCCAGTGCTCGCGAGTCCCGACCCAACTGATGCGCCGCGCGATGCGAGACCGGGGAATCATCAGCTCGATCCGCACGTCATCCTCCGGCGTGTAGATCAGTCCGACGATCGGCATGGCCTTCAAGTTTTGACGGCCCAGATACAGAAAGCCGGCGGACCATTTCAATCGGTCCGACACGGTCTTCACGACGATCGCGCGACCCGTCACGCGAAACCCGCGCGATCCCAAACTGTTGAGGTCCGCGAATTCGCCGCCGCCCAAGCCCAAATCGACCGCCAGTTTTTCCCGCAACGGAATCAACCAGCGCAGCTCGGCCTGCAAGCCAATGAGTTGATTGGAAACGTCGAATCCGACGGGCGTCTGCATGAACGTGTCCGCGAACCCCATCGCCAGTCGCAGCGGAGACCCTTTCACAAACACCGGGATCACCAACTGCGACTTCGCCTCGACATCACTCACGCCGAACCCTTCGACCGGAGCCAGCCAGGTCGCGGTCAGCGATGAGTCGATGAGGGCGCGTTGTCGAATCACCGCAGCCCCGGTCGTCCCGGTCTCGACACAATCGTCGGTCTCGTTGAACACTTGATTCGGCGGCGTGACCGGAGCGAACTCTTCAAACAACCGCTCGGGATCCCAGGTCTCTTCGAGTCGCTCGCCACTCAGCGGTCCCGAGATCTGCGCGTGGACGGGCGTCAAAAACGGATCGCGATCGTTCTCTTCAACGAACGCCGGATTCAACGGCTGCGCGCCGAAAGACGGAAGCTGCGCGCCAAGCAGCAACGCCAGCGCCAGCCAAGCAGGAAGCGAGTGGCTCATGAACCGCGTCCGACCAAAAGAATGGAGTGAGAGCAACCGAAGACGTGTCCTCACTGGAGAACGACTTTCGCCGACCCGTACTCGGCTTGGCAACAGCCGTCCTCCAGCAAGCGGGCAGAGTGTATTGAACAATCGCGAGTCGAGGGAATCCCAATCACCGAGCGGCTGAAACTGCCGTTTGCCAGTCGGGGGGCGGCCCGCGCGAAAGTCTCAGCCGCTTCAAAGTAGCCTTCGTCGCTCCGCGTGGGCTGTGCCCAAAAACTGAAGGGTGGATTGTGCCCACCACAATCGGTCGGTTGGTGGTGGGCGGCTTTGCCTAACAAATCGTAGGGTGGGCATTGCCCACCACAATGCGTTGTGAGTTGGTGGGCAATGCCCGCCCTACATTTTGTGAGCCGCCGTATTTGTTAGGCAAAGCCGTGGTGGGCACAGCCCACCCGACAATTTGTGTCCGGCCGGATTTTTTTGGCAAGGCCTCGAAGGGGAACGACCGAGCATCTATATGTTCGACGAATGGCTGGAACGCAGGCAACGCTCCCGCAATCAGAAGCCGAAGTGACATTGAATGGGCGCGATGGAACCAAGCCAGAACAATTTCCCGGTAATCTGCGGTTGACAGGCTGATCCCGCCGATCTGATAACATCAGTTGTGGTTGCCGATCCCAGTTCCGTTTGAATGTGAAGTGCATTGATGAACATTCCGCCTCGCCGTTGCTCTGGTCCCGTCAAGCGTCGCGAATTCCTCGCGGCGGGAGCGTTGGGATTGGGTGGCCTGAGCCTGCCGGATTTGTTCCGTTGTCGGGCTGCCGCCGCCGCTGCCGGCAAGTCTGTGGACGAAGAGACGTCGGTCATCTTCGTCTGGATGCCGGGTGGTCCGCCGCACATGGACATGTACGACATGAAGCCCAATGCTTCGATCGACTACCGTGGACCCTTCCATCCCATTCACACGAACGTCCCCGGCATGGACGTTTGCGAGCTGATGCCTCGGCACGCGGCCATTGCCGACAAGTATGCGATCGTTCGATCGGTGGCTCATCAGTTCGCCGATCACGGCGGCGGACACAAGCGGATGATGACGGGGCGAGTCCCCGTGACTCCCGTCGATACCGTGAACGACGCTCCCGCCACCGGCTCGATCGTGGCCAAGTATCGCGAGGGACGCAACTGCGGCATCCCCAACTATGTCTCGATGAATCCCGGCGGTCGCACCAACGATGTCTTCGCGCAGGGGGCGGCCTATCTCGGTCAGTCGTACATGCCGTTCAACGTCGAGGGCGATCCGAGCCTGCCGAGTTTCTCAGTCCCGAACATCGCTCCGTCGGAAGCGGTGACGGGCCGGATCGGCGACCGGATGTCGTTGCTCAAAGGGCTGGATCGGATCAGCCGCGAGATCGACGGACAGAGAATGGTCGAATCGACTGACCGCTTTCAAGACCGAGCCGTCGGGATGCTGACGAGCGACCGCGCGAAGCGGGCCTTCGATCTCTCGTTGGAGTCGCCGCTCGTGCGAGACCGCTACGGTCGCCACTGCTGGGGCCAGCGCGCTCTGATGGCGCGGCGCTTGGTCGAGGCGGGCGTCAGCTTCGTGACGCTCATCATGGAGAACCCGTACCAGTCGGGAGTCGAGACCCTCAAGCAGGGCGTTTACAACTGGGACTCGCACGCCGTGAACTGCCACATCTGGGATGACCTCAAGGTGCGCCTGCCGATCTACGACCAAGCCGTCACCGCGCTGATCGAGGACGTGCATCAACGCGGTCTCGACAAGCGGACGCTCATCCTCGTCACTGGCGAATTTGGTCGCACACCACGGATCGAGAATTCCATCGGAACGCAAACAGGCGTGATGCACCCCGGTCGCGATCATTGGCCTCAGGCAATGTCCTTCATCATGGCGGGAGGCGGCATGCGCACGGGCCAGATCGTCGGCTCAACGAACTCCAAGGGAGAACATCCCGCCGATCGCCCGCTGACGCCGAACGACCTCTGGGCCACGGTCTATCGCCACCTGGGCATCGACTACACCGAATCCTTCCCCGACCGCCGAGGCCGCCCCATGCCCATCCTCCCCTTCGGCGAGCCGATCGCCGAACTGCTGCGAGCGTAGTCGGAAGCGTGGCACGCTCTGAGGCGTAGGGTGTGTGAAGCGGAGCGGAACACACCTGATGACGGTCATGCCCGGTATGCTCCGCGTTGCGGCACACACCCTACTTGGCTGGGCAGGATGTCGGGTGGGACCAGCGGCGCTTCGCCGCGCCGGCCCACCAGCAATTCTCGATGTTTCCTGATGGTGGGCCGGCACTCGAAGCGAGTTGGTCCCACCCTACTTTGAAATTGGGAAGGGCCGTGCTGGGCCACTCCGCAGGGATGGTCAAGCGCAGAAATGATCCGAATCGACGTTGCCTCGTTCGTTTGGCACGCGTTGGCATCTTGAACTTCCTCGGAGTGGAGTCACCTCGTGAGTACACCGGCATCGTCTGAACCTGCGTTCTCTGGCAATGGCGATGTTGCGGTCGTCGAGCTGCGCGGTGTGTCGCATCACTACGGCGTGCGGCCCGTGTTGCGGGACATCAATCTCACGGTGCAGCGCGGGCAGCGCGTGGTCGTTGTCGGACCGAACGGCATGGGGAAATCGACGTTGCTGGCACTGATGGCTGGCGTGCTCTATCCGCTGCACGGGACGGTCGTCTTGCACGGGATGCCACGTCGGTCGTCGGAAGAGGCGGAGTTGACCATACGTCGCCGCACGGTCTATCTCCCCGATCAGGCGTTCCTTCCAAGGATTCGTACGGGGCGCGAATGGCTGTTGGGTGTGGGGCGACTGTACGAGATCGACATCGACCGGCTGATCGATCGCATCGACCGACTGCTCCAATTGTTTGAGTTGTCGAAGTTGGGAGATTCACCTGTCAGTTCGTACTCGCAGGGGCAGCGTAAGAAGCTGGCCTTGTGTGCGGCCTTCGCGAGCGAAGCACCACTGATGCTGTTGGACGAACCGTTCTCAGGCGGTCTCGATCCTTCGGGCATCCTGAGTTTGAAGCGGCTGTTGCAGCGACTCACGGACGAACTCCAGACGACGGTTGTGCTCTCGACACCGGTCCCCGAGTTGGTGGAAGAGTTGGCCGATGTGGTCGTTGTGCTGCGCGACGGACAGATTCTGGCGCAGGGAAGTGTGGACGAACTGAAGCGGCAAACGGGGGACAGTCGGTCGTTGAGCGAAGCCCTGGAGAAGCTCGTCTTCCCCGAGACGCTTGCGAACCTGGATCGCTTCTTCGCCGGAGGTGCTTCGTGAGACGACTTCTTCCAATCACCGCGCCGCCGTTGGTGAGCATCCTGCTGCCGTTGATTCTGCTGCTGATGTTCGACGCGCTGATCGTGTCTGGGCTGGCCTATCAGACATGGCGATTCGGCGGTACGGGTTACAACCCGCTGTGGGAGGCGTTGGAAGAATTGAAGTTCTTCCAGACGTTTCACTCAGTGGGAGCAGTTGCGTTCGCAGTCTTCTTTGGGCTGTATCGCGTCGGTGCATTCCATCCGGTTCTGCGGCCGAACTATTTGGAGTGGCTCAAGACCACGCCGTGGACGAGTCGTCTGCCGCTGCCGCTCGGACCGATTCACCTTGTCTGGCACGACGCGCTCTTCGTCGCAGGAGCCACACTGGTCGCGGCCGGCCCGGACATCGAACTGATGTTTGCGGTGCCGTTGATGTTTCTCGTGGCCTACGTGGTGGCCCTGCTGCCGACCCTGTTTCTGACCAACGAACGGTTGGTTGGATACGGAGTGTTCGCGTTGGCGGGGATCGCGATTCGGTGGGCGATCATGGCAAGAGTTCCCGTGCATGCGCTGGTTGAGCCGCAGATTTTGCTGGCGTGGTGTTTCGTACCGTTGGTGGCGATGGCCGCGCTGGCGACCTACGGCTTGCATCGCTCGCTCGATCGATCGGCGCAGTGGCGCGAGTTGGCGTTTTTGGACGGAGTGAGCGGTGCGCGGAGCGGGCCGCCGCGCCTCGCAACAGAACTCGGCTGGCCCTTCGACAAGATCGGCCCGAAGCCGAAAGTTGGAGGTGGCGCGGAGTCGCTCCACTTGGCGTGGCAGCTCGCTGAACCCGAACGGCTGGTGATTGCGGTGCTGTGTGGCTGGTTGCTCTGGGCCTCCGCCAGTCCACTGGTTGAACACGAACGAAATCACTTGGCCATCATCGCCGGAGTGATGTTTGTCTCGCCGATGCTCATGGCGTGTGGTGCGTGGATCGCGTGTCGGCCGCCGATCTCTTTTTTGGGTCGAGTCCGCACCGGTCACTGGATCATCCGGGGCTACGACCGACTGTACCTGTGGCCGCTCATCACGATGGGCGTTCAGTGCGCGAGCTTGGTCGCCATCCTCGCCTGGAGTTGGCCTCCCATAGCCGTGATCCCGTTGCAATCGTCGGCGACGGTCTGGTGTTGGCTGCGAGCATCCACATTCTTCAACCGATACCAGTACACGGGTTGGCACAGTATCCCGATCCCGTTCACCAACGGGACAGCACGAGTATCGGCGTAGAGGCGTTTTGAAACTCGATGGGTGCCGGGCCAGAGCGAAACGATGGCCCGGAACGCGAATCACCGAGTGCTACTGACGAGAGGCTTCGTTCGCCAGTGCTCTTGGCTTTGTAGGGTCCGGTTGAGAAGATCAGCACCAAGTTGGAGGCTTCTCAGACTTCAAGCCACTGGTGACTCAAAGCCGTCGCCAGTGGCACTCGACGACGGATTAAACTCAAGGAGGCGAGAGCATGTTCGGAGTCCCACGTCTTGTCCTGTGTCTCCCCATTCTTCCGGCGGCGGCGATCTTCGTTGCAGTGTCTTTCGTTGCTGCCCGCGATCTTGTGGCGGCGGAGCGGTTGGCGGCGGTGCTCATTCGGGACGTGCCGCATGTGAGGCAGAAGCCGGACTTTTGTGGGGAGGCTTGTGCGGAGATGTGGCTGCGGTCGCGGAAGGTGGCCGTCG
>JAYUFF010000275.1:0-6162 GCA_043738825.1 Schlesneria sp. | reverse complement strand
GCTTGCCATCGACGATCAACCGCTTGGCCTTCTCGTCGTACCGGATGGCCTTCTTGTTGACACCACTCACGCTGGCGAGATCGAAACCGGGCGGAAGTGCCTCCAAGGCGACGGCAAACGAATCCTGTCCGTCCATCAATCGCGCGAGCCGATCCTGAACCGGCTGCTTGCTCACACTGTTCGGCTGATCGACGCCGGGATAGTGGGCGAGGAACCGCTCGCGCCAAGCGTTCCACTTCTCGGACATCTGCTTGTGGTCGAGCCACTTCAGATCGTTCGGATCGCCCGTCATCGCACGGAACGTGTTCCGCATCGGGCCGGTGGCGTTCTTGAGATAGCCCTCGGCCGACCAGGGCGTTGATGTCTTGAGAGTGCTCAGTTTCCACAGCCCCTCGTACATCAAGTGCCACCCGATGGAGACACGAAGCAGCACGAGAAAGACAACCGCCAGCAGCGAGATTCGTCGCAAGTCACCAGGCACGCGAAAACCCTTCAGTTCGTTCAGTTTGTAGGATGGGCACTCTTGCCCGTCCGTCTACTCTGACAGCTTGCGATCAACGACGAAGCCGACATGGCAAATGTAGGACGGGCAAGAGTGCCCATCCTACAAAATTAGTCTCACCCCACCACGAACAGTCGCTCTTCCGGCACATTGTGGAGGATCGGTTCGAGCATCCGTCCCTGTTTTGGCGGCGGGAAAAAGATCGCACCGACGAGCGGGAAATTATCACAGCAGGCGATGGCATTTTCGACCCCGAGGACGAAAAAAGCCGTCGAAAGGGCATCGGCCAGGGCGGCATCCGGCGCGATCACGCTGACCGACAGCATCGTCTCGACCGGCCAACCCGTGCGCGGGTCGAGGATGTGCCCGTACCGTTTCCCCTCGTGGCGGAACCACTGCACCGCCGTGCCGCTCGTCGATAACGCGGCGTCCTTCAGCAGTAACGTACCGAATGGCTTGTCGGGCAGGAGCGGGTTGAGGAGGCCCACCGGCCAGCCATCCAGTCCCGCGTGAGTCCCCTGCGCTCGGACGCTGCTCCGTCCGCCATGCACCAGCCAGTTCGAGACGCCTCGTTGCAGGAGCTGCTCACCCGCGCGATCGACCGCGTGCCCCTTGCCGATCGCGCCGAGATTGAACTCGACTCTGCTGGCATCGAATCGCACGGTTCGGTTCGCATCGTCGAAGCCGACGTGCCGCAGTCCCGTCACCGCGCGAGCCACGTCGATTTCGTCGGCCGTCGGAATCCGGTGCTCGTGCCGGCAGCGACGCCACAGCGAGACCAACGCCCCTGCCGCCGGGTCGAACGCGCCAAGTGTGTCGGCACAGATTTGCTCGCTGCGTCTCAAGAGTGAATAGAGTTCGGCTTCGACCTCGACGGGCGAGTCGGCCGCCGTGCGGTTGATCGTCGCCAGATGCGCGTCGTCGCGGTAGACGCTCAGTATTTGTTCGAGTTGGTGGACGAGTTCGAGCGCCTCGGACGCCGCCTCAACTTGGGAAGGCGGCCCATCCGGGTTGAGCATCACGTCGAAGTCGCACGCCATCGCGACCGTTCGCAACAGCAGAGTCGGCCCGCGACTCGGAGTCTCCCGCGCCGCTGAGACTAGGGTGGCGAGCCGCTCCTGGACTTGTGCCCACTCCGACTGGATGGCCCGTCCAGAAAGGAAATCACGGCGACTGCTGGGAGACGGATCGGACATCATCAAGTAAACGCCGTTGGGTCAGCAATACGATTGGAAGCGGGTGATCTCGGCCCGCGTTCATTCACCGCAACGGACGGCCTTCGGTTGGCTTGCCGTTGGTGTCGAGGATCTGGAAGTGGTGGATGCCCGGTTTGCGGTCGCTGACGTGAGTCCAGACGATCTGCTTGTCGCGCGTGACCTCGAACAGACGGACTTTTCCCGGTCCCGTGTGGTAAGCCGTGATGACCGTGTTCCCGTTCGGAAGCCGCTGCGCGCCGCAGGCGTCGTCGAACGGCTTTGATGGGAAATCATCGTTCGAGACCTGCCAGACCGTCTTGCCCGCCGCATCGACTTCAATACTCAGGTTGCCGAGCGTGCAGTTGATGAGCGTGTTTCCATCGTCCAGCCGGATGGCGGTGAACGGCATGTACGGGGTCGCGACTTCCCAGACGACTTTGCCGTCCGGCTGGTACTCGCGCACCACTTTGTCGAGAAGCTGCGGCACGAGGTAATTGCCATTCTTCAGCTTGCGAGCCATCCGCGTTTGCAGGTGATGATCCTTCGTCTGAGCCTGCAGCGCCACCTCGACCGCGATCTTGCCAGCGCGAGTCACTTCGAGCAGCCTCGGTTTGTCTCCCGCCTCAGTCAGCAGGATGTTGCCGTTGTCGAGAGCCTGCGCCGTGTTGACCTCGGACTGCGTCCCCTTGAACTCGAAGACCGTCTTCCCCTCGCGAGTTACCTCGACCACCGAACCACCGTCATTCGACTTCGACAACGCCAACAAGATGTTCCCGTTGGGCAGCACCCAACCGTCGCGAGTCGACTTCGGGTACGACCACGTCACCTTGCCCTCGCCATCCAAGATGTAGGTCTCACCCCCCGTGGCCAGGAACGAGTGCGTGATCTTCACCGGCGCGTCGGCGGCGGGAGCCGAGCCAGCCAGACTAACCCAACCGAGAGCGGTCAATGTCAGCAGAAGAGTGGAACGGACATGTGAGGCGATGGGCATGAGACATCTCGCGGGAAAGGGTGGTGTGGTGCGACGAAAGCAATCTGCGGTGCGGTTGGCGGGCGTTTTGAAGTCTGTTACGGCTGGAGTCGCTTCGACCGAAGCAACTCATCGACCCAGGCGGTGTCAGCCGGGTCGAGCGGCGGATCGAGTGGTTTGGTGTAGTCGATCGACGAGTAACGGCCCTTGCGGTAGCAATCGTTGAGCAACGGCTGGAGCTGCAACACGACATCGCGGTCAGTGGGGCGGAGCGGGATGCGGATGTTGGGGAGCGGATCGGCCAGCGGGATCGGATACAGCTCGGCCTCATCCGGACGAGTGACTCGCCGGATGCAAATCAGGTACGGCGTCCGGCAGTTCTGCGGCAGGAACCGACGTTCGATGGCCAGGACGAACTTTCCTTCGCGGGTCAAATCGATCTCGACGATGTTGACCCCCGCGTCGAAGTACTCGGCCCGTTTTCGGAAATACGCGCGACGCCCCTCTTTGTTGGTCTTGTTGGCGGGACTCAGGAGTTCGATCGCCGTGACCACGCGGTTCCCGCTGTTGCAGTCGATGATCTCGACGTGCCGCAACGTCCGAGGATCGTCGGAAAGGGCCACCACGCATGGCTCGGCCACGGCCAGGGAAGAGTCGGATGCCATTCCCCATTCCAACTCCGGTAGGCGTTCGATCACACCGATGTCGGGATAGACCGTTCGCGACCGTCCCTCCGTGAAATCGACGGACAGACTTTCCTCGACATGGGCCTCCAAATCTCCCGGCAGTTGTTCGTTGAGTGCGTCACGAAGGTAGACGGCCAGCGCCGCATGAACGTCACCCCAACGACGTTCCAAGTACGGATTCATGCCGGGAAACGGATTGTTCATGGTTTGATCCTTTAGTTGTTCACCCAATCCTCACGCCTTGAAGCCGTTCACGTACGGCAGTGTCGCGGCGGTTTGCTTCACGGCGTCGGCACCCTCGAGGAGTTGGCCGAGGAAGTCCCAGTTGCCGGTTGTCAGCGAACCTCGGGCGCTTTCGAGCATCGTGATCGCGAACGAGAGACTTCCGGCTCGGACCTGTTTCGCTGCGAGATCGACCGTTACCGACAACTTGGGATCGGCCGTGATGGCCGCCGCCAGTCGATCGAGATCGCCGCGCGCGGCATTGACGCACGGCACGCCGAGGCCGGTGCAGTTGCCGAAGAAAATCTCGGCGAATGACTCGGCGATGATGGCTTTGATCCCCCAGCGAATCAGCGCCTGGGGAGCATGCTCGCGCGACGAGCCGCAACCAAAGTTGCGTCCCGCAACCAGCACGTTCCCGCCTTGAAAGCGGGCATCGTCGAACGGATGCTTCGAGTCCTGTTTCCGGTCATCCTCAAAGGCATGTTCGCCGAGTCCGTCAAACGTCACGCATCGCAGGAAGCGTGCAGGGATGATCCGGTCGGTATCGATGTCGTCGAGCAGCAGCGGCACACCGGTACCGGTGACTTGAGTGATAGTCTGCATGTGATGGCTTTCAGTCAGTAGGATTCAGTGAGTTAGATCGCAGGCCGAGGCAGGTGTCACAGCATGTCGCGGACATCGCTCACACAGCCGTTGATGGCGGCGGCGACGACCATTGCTGGTGACATGAGCAGAGTGCGGCCGGTGGGACTGCCCTGTCGGCCTTTGAAATTGCGGTTGCTGGACGACGCGCAAACTTCGCGGCCTTTGAGCTTGTCGGGGTTCATGGCGAGGCACATCGAGCAGCCAGCGCCGCGCCACTCGAAGCCCGCCGCTTCAAACACCTTGTCCAAACCCTCGGCCATCGCCTGCTGCCGAACCAACTGAGACCCCGGCACGACGAGGGCCTTCACGCCCGGTGCCACATGATGTCCCTTGGCAATCGCCGCCGCTTCGCGTAGATCGGAGATGCGGCCATTCGTACACGAGCCGATAAACGCGACATCGATCTTCACGCCGCGAATCGGCTGTTGTTCCTTGAGGTCCATGTAATCGAAGGCGTCTTGAATCCCCTTCTGATCGTCGGGCGAGAAGCCGGCGAGAGCGGGAAGTTTTTCGCTGACACCGACCGACTGCGCGGGATTGATCCCCCACGTGACGGTTGGTTCGATCTCACTGCCGTTGAACGTGACGACATCGTCAAACTCGGCATCCTTTGGTGAGGCGAGGCTCAGCCACCATGCGGCCGCGCGGTCGAAGTTGGCCCCCTGCGGAGCGAACGGGCGGCCCTTGATGTAATCGACCGTCGTCTGGTCGGGGTTGATGTATCCGCAGCGGGCTCCCCCTTCGATGCTCATGTTGCAGACGGTCATTCGCTCTTCCATCGTCATCCTATCGAAGACTTCGCCAGCGTATTCGTAGGCGTAGCCGACGCCACCCTGCACGCCGAGCTTGCGGATGATGTGCAGGATCACGTCCTTGGCGAAGACACCGCGTCGCAGCGTGCCGGTGACTTCGACCTTCCGCACCTTCGGCTTCCCGAGGGCCAGCGTCTGTGTGGCAAGTGCGTCAGCGACCTGACTCGTTCCAATTCCGAAGGCGATCGAACCGAACGCCCCGTGAGTACTCGTGTGGCTGTCACCGCAGGCGATCGTCATGCCGGGTTGCGTCAGTCCCTGCTCGGGGCCGACGATATGCACGACTCCCTGCCGGATGTCGTCGAGGTTGAAGAAGCGGATGCCGAACTCAAGGCAGTTCTGTTCGACGGCCGACATCATCTGCTCGGCCAGCACGTCGAGAAACGGCCGGGCCTGGTTGTCGGTCGGGATGATGTGATCGACCGTGGCCAGAGTCCGCTCGGGGAACAGCACCTTCAGCCCGCGATCGCGCAGGATCGAGAAGGCTTGCGGGCTGGTGACTTCGTGAATCAGATGCAGTCCGATGAAGAGCTGCGTCTGGCCCGAAGCCAACGAGCGGACGGAGTGAGCATCCCAAACTTTGTTGAACAGATTACGACGGTCGGTCATTGTCAGAACCCAGAGAAAATGGAGAGCATCGAGCAGCCCGATTGGATCGGAATCGGACGAGCCTCAAAACGGAGGACGATTATAGCAACCGGCCCAGCCCGTTGCGAACCGGCCGTCGGCCTCTGGACACGGCACAGGCGTGCTGGTTCGCGTCACAACCGTCTCGACTGTTACGACCATTCTGCGGGGTGAGGATTGGCTTCCGGAGAGACCACGAATACGATCCCCGTTGCCGACAAAGATGGCTCTCGGTAAGTAAGCTTTCCTGTGTGTTCCAGCTCCGGTTCCTAAGAGGATGCTGCAATGTTCCCGTTGTGGGACGACGTGCCCGCTCAACGTATTCCGTTTGTGAACTACGCGATCATTGTCGCGTGTGTCCTTGCGTTCGCGGTGCAGCTTCAGGCTTCCAAGGGGGATGATCGGATCGTTCGCGAGTTCGGAATGATCCCGCTTCGAGTGACTCATCCGAACGTGAGGATGGCCGTCATGGAAGGCCGCGACGAGCTGGGCCGCGACG
>JAYUFF010000274.1:0-2335 GCA_043738825.1 Schlesneria sp. | reverse complement strand
CCATCAGCCGCTGGGCGCCAGCCCACGGTTAGAACCGGACGCTAGCGCGTTCCGGCTGATTTGCTGAACCCGAAAATCAAGACGTGACACAGCACTAGAGGTAAGTTTGTTTCTGCCGCTCGCCTAAACCACTGACCACTTGAGACTGGCAGCTCCCTCCGCAGAAACCTTCCTACTGATATCTTGTCCAACGGACACACAAGTGATTGCTTGCTTGAGTTGGCGATCGGTATCATCCCACTCAAACCACGGGGTGGTGCTGACGCCACCCTTTGACTCGGTCCCACCCAAGGAGACGATCATGACTGAACGAACGCGACGCGATTTTCTGGCGGATGTTGGTCGAGGCATGTTGGTCGCTGGAGTCGGCTACGGAGCGGCTCGTGATCTGGGACTGAGTTCGGCGTGGGCTGCGGACGATGTTCCTGATTCGCTTACATTCGGGGATCGAGAACCGCTGGTGAGACTGCTCCAAGACACCGCCGCCGACAAGTTGCTGCCGATGCTCGTCGAGAAGTGGAAGTCGGGCACATCGCTGCGCGACCTCGTGGCGGCTGCCGCGCTGGCCAATGCCCGAACGTTCGGCGGCGAGGATTACATCGGCTTCCACACGATGATGGCCCTCGCGCCCGCTTTTCAGATGTCGCGCGAGCTCCCCTCGGAACACAGCCCGCTTCCCGTGCTGAAGGTGCTCTATCGCAACAGCCAGCGCATTCAGGAGCACGGCGGCCACAAGTCCGAGATCCTGCATCCGGTCGCTCTCACTGAGGCGACGGCCAAATCGAACACGGTCGATGATCTGCATCAAGCCGTCCTCGGCAAGGACCGTGATCTGGCCGAGCAACACTTCGCGCGGATCGCCCAGCGATCGGCGGACGAGGCGTTCAATGACGTGCTCGAAGTGGTCCAAGACAACACCGAGGTTCACCGCGTGGTGATGCCGTACCGTGCGTGGGATCTGCTCGACATCGTCGGTCGCGAGCACGCGCACACGATGCTCCGTCAGTCGGTTCGTTATTGCGTGAAGGCCGAGTGCGGGAACCACAACGACTACGCGCGAGGCGGCAGCCGGTTGCTGCCCAAGCTGTTCGACCAGTTCAAGCTGGTGGGCCAGCCGCTGGGGACGAAGGTCGCCGAGGACGGGTGGGTCGAGCATCTGAGCAAGACGCTGTTTGCAGCGACTCCCGATCAGGCGGCGGAAGCGGTCGCAGCGGCCCTCGCGGAAGGGTTCGCTCCCGACTCCGTGGGCGAAGCGATTACTCTGGCCGCCAATCAACTGCTGCTGCGAGACATGGGCCGCCCCGAATCGCAAACATCGGCCGGCAAGCCCGTCGGCAGCGTGCATGGCGACTCGATCGGCGTGCATGCCTGCGATTCGGCCAATGCCTGGCGCAACATGGCTCGCGTCAGCAATGCCCGCAACACGGCGGCGTGCCTGATTCTCGGAGCGTGGCAGATGGCACACGACCGAGGTTCGCGAGGCGGCGACTTCCTGAATTGGCAGCCGTGGCCGCTGGTCGAGCACACCGAAGGGTTGCTTGCCAAGTCGGCCGAGCAAACGCCGGCGGCCCTGCTCGGCATCCTCGATGCGGCGATCAAGGCCAACGATCAGGCTTTGGCCAGCGCCGCCGTGGCCGCCTACTCGAAGCTCGATCAGTCGCCGCGAGCGGTCTTCGACGTGCTGCTGAAGTACTCGATCAGCGAAGACGGCGCGCTGCATGCCGAGAAGTTCTATCGCACCGTCAGCCAGGAGTTCGCCACCACGCGACCCGGTTTCCGCTGGCGACACGTCATCGCGCTGTCCCGAGTCGCCGCGAGCGAATGCGGCCGAACCGCCGCCGGCTACGAAGAGGCGAAACGCCTGCTGCAAACGTGACCGCCTGAAATGTCTTGAGTATCAATCGAAGCCGCCGCTCGACACGGTTCGTCGAGCGGCGGCTTTGCATTGGCTCGGCCACACCAACCCGCAGCGTGAGCGAGGGGCGGCGGCCAGATTCTCTCGCTCACGCTGCGGGTTGGTGTGAGGCAAACAATCCCCAATGCAGCGCCACTGCACCGCCAGCCCCGGCACCGTGGGAAAACAAAGATGTCAGGAAAACAAAGTTGTCAGGAACCGTTGTTGTGTTTTGGCCAGAAACGGTTCCTGACACCTTTGTTTTCCACCTTTGCTTTCGCCCGCAGCGCCCGATCCTTTTCCAATTCCGGCAGACTCACGAAGGCTGGCACGAAGTCGGGATGCCCGCCTACGCCGTTACCCCTTTTGGTACGTGAAAGAAGTCTCGATGCGAGTTGGAGTTTCGGCCATTCTTACGTTTCACAGGCGTAAGCGATCGGA
>JAYUFF010000273.1:0-6176 GCA_043738825.1 Schlesneria sp. | reverse complement strand
CACTCACCGCGAAGACTCACAACCCCGTCGTCAAGCAGTTCGCCACACGACTCCTGAAAGCCGGCAAACCCTTCAAGGTCGTCCTCACGGCCTGTATGAGAAAGCTCCTCGTCATTCTCAACACCATGATCCAACAACAAGCCGACTGGTCCCCCGCTGCCGCTCCGCACGCCTGACTCATCCGACACACCGACAACACACCAGACCGCACACACAACACCAACCCCGCGGAAACACAAATGACAAAAAAACGCTTGACAGAAAACACAGCCGCTTCGATGGGCGTGGCTTTCACAAGGGACCGACGTTCTCCTTCAACCACCACGCCCTTCCCAAAGTGTCAGGGCGTGCCACACTCGTGACCATCTCATTTTCCTTTGGTCGTGCCACCCCGCCGGATTCGACAGCGAACCTCGTTGTCGCTGACGGTGACGCCAACTGAATTTGTATATGGGTAGCCGAACGTATCAGCAAGAGTGACGTAGGGCCGGTTCCACCGGCCTAGTTTCAGTCGGGCAATCATAAGAATGGCCGGTGGAACCGGCCCTACCTTGCTTATTTTGGGGCCGATGGTGTCGGCGACGGCTTTGACGATCGCGGATCGGGTGTCGGCTTGAGGCGAATGGGCTTGGTGCGACGTGATCCTCCGGGGTCGCCCTCTTCGATTGGGGGATCGAGAGACTCGCCTCGTGCTTCCAAAAGTTCGTCATATTTTGACTTCCGTGGGACTTCGCCCGTCTTGAGTTCCATTCCGGTCCATTTCCGTTCGCGGAACTGATATCGAAAGAAGAACGGCGGGCACAAGTCGGAACGCGGATTGGCAGCAATCAGCAACCCGCGTTCGTCGGGCATTGCTTTGAGTGAAGAGATGCTACACAGACCGCAGCAACTCGGTCCTCCCACAATCACTGGCAATTCGGTCCGCAGTTCGGCGATCGCCTTTATGGGTTTCGGCAGCTTGGTCCAGTCCTCGCGTCCCACCAGCGTCGGCGATGGGACGTTGAGCCGTGCGTCCAAGTCGATGGGAAACACTGCCGCAGAAAAACGATGACTCTGCGAAGCTGTGAGTACAAGCAAGAATTGTTCGCGTGTGGGATGCCAGACCACATCCGCAGCCCAAAGTTGCATCGGGTTCGAGCGAGGGTCCGAAGCGTAGACAACTCCAATCGGGGCGGCTCGGGAGACAGATTCCATCGCCGTGGCATCAAGCAACCAGAACGCGGTGTCGCCGGTTGGCGATTGAAAGACACCGCGTCCGCGATGCTGCAATGCCATCTTGAGGAAGACCGCTTCTTCTGCTGGTGTTCTTTCGCGATTCACTTCTACGAACTCGCGCACCACTGTCATGAGCCGCTCGTCACCCACTTCCGTTCGATAGGCGAATGAAAGTATCGTCTCGCGCTCGCGACTAAGCAAAGAACGAGAAGGTAAGACATTGTCGTCCCCAGGTGAACGATCCGGACGAGAGAATAGCACCCAGAGCAGGGCCATGTAGAATAGCGAATCGCGAATGCGCCTTGTCATGACATCACTTCCTCAGAAAGGACATACGGGTCAATAAATCTTGTGTTTCAGGGCCGTTGGGGAAGAATCGTGAAACGGAGGTCGGCGGCGTCTGGCCGGTTGCGCATCACACAAATTCGGCCGTCATACGTCAATGTTAGACCTGCGAATCCACCCCGTCTTTCGTAATCCGTAAAACTGTCGAACTGTCCAGCGCCATAGGACGGATCAAAGAGCTCGCCTTGATATTGATTGATGAAATGATTGGCAAACCGCAAAGGCGGATTTGGATTGTTCTGGCCAGGTATGCCGTCTAAGACCCAAGCGCCCCCGTCATCGCGCACATGCACATACCGCAGCATGTAGTTGAATGGCGTCAATCCACAATCACGGTAAACGAATCGAATGGTTTCGACGACGAATCCAAAGCTGTTTGGGGCGACGAGCGTTAGCAAGGATGGATCAAGTACTGCGTCGGGTTCGATCATCACGATATCCACCCCACCAATACCTTGAGCGCGGTCACAGCAGAGCAGTAGATCAGCGAAAGCAACACAGCTTCCAACGGCATCTCGGTCAGCCAACATCTGAAGGGCGCTTTCACATCGAAAGATCGGCGGATCGCGATTGTCGTTCAACGGGTAGTATCGGAACTGTCGAGAATCTTTGCGATGTACATCCTTGGCTACAAACGGTCCCCAGATTCCGAAGAAGGCAGACGACTCGTCACGTGCCCCAGCAGCGTTCGTACATCCGATCTCCAAGTATGTCTCGCACAGTGGCCGCGCGGTCGGCGTGTTCAATGTGACATAGACGACATTGTGATTCGATCCTGCTCCACTCCAATCGGGATCGTCTGTAAAGCGGCATTCAAAGTTGAACCGCGCGTCGAGTTTCGCGATGCACTCGGGGAGGTCTTCGTCCAAACGAGTTGCGGCAACAGTGAGCGTGTCGGTACCCAAGCTGGCAACCGTGTCAGGAAAATGATAATTCCCATCCGCCGTCGCACCGCGAACGCACGCAGTGGGCGTTCCCGCCGCATCGCCGCGAAGTTCAAATTCGAGTTCGAGATTCATGCGTGTGTTCTCGCCGCCATCACTGCGGACGAAACAGACTGGCTTCGATTCTTCGATCCCAAACCCGCCAAAACCCCGTCCGATGTAATGCGGGGGATCATAGGCGGCATTGCCAAAGGTATCCTTGACCACGGTGTGCTGGCCGCCACCCGAATACGTCACCTTCCTGAGCGATACTGTGTACGAGTAGATTGTGAAATCAAGATGCTGACCGCAGACCTCAGCGCGGATCACATATTTTCCGGGATTTATCGCGTCGGTTGTCACCTTGAATGTCAGGCTGCCCGCTGGCGGTAGGGTTAGGCGATCATCTTCGGGGATGTCCGACGGCTGCTGTTCGACGGACCATATAGGCTGACCGGGCGGGAAGTCCGCACCGGCGGGATTGGGCTTGGCCCGCAATGTGATCGAGTTGCCGGCCGTGATGTACAGCGGGCCGGGGTCTCGCTTCTCAGGGTCGGAGCCATCAACGATCAGGCGGTCGAGTTTGACGGCATCGACCTTGATTTCCTTGATTGGGCTGTCGCAGGCGGTGCCGTCGCACGATGCACATCCGCCGCCTGATCCACCACCACCGCCCGAACCGCCGCCGCCGGTTGTCGTCGAGGTGGCGGCGCGGCGTTGACCGGCTGGTGTTGGTGTCGTTGTTCCTATTGCCGGCTTGGTCGCCTTGGAAGTGGGACTGAGCGGGGTGGGCGTGGCCGTTCCGCCGCTGCCAGAACTGCCACCGCCACCACCCGTGCCGCCGCCAGAGCCACCACCACCGGAACCACCTCCACCGCCGCTCGAATCGCAGCCGCCGCATTGGGCGAGGACCGCGTAATTGCCCGCCTTGTCGAACGACACGTCGATGGTTTTGCCGCTGCCGACCGCCGTCGTCGCGTCGGTCTCCAGATTCTTCCACCACCACAGGGGTTGTCCGTCCGGGAACGTCGCGTCGGCGGGAATGGGGAACGCCCGGAATGTCAGCGATGAGCCAGCACAGACAGATTGCGGATTTCCGTTGGAGCCGTCGATCTCGATCCGGTCCACGGCCACGATGGCCACCGGAGGCAACGTCACTTCCGAAGCGGGCGAAGAGCAGTTGCCGCAGTCGCTGTAGTAGGTCACGGACACTTTGACCGTGACGCGCCAATAACCCGCGCTCGGAAACCGCGCTTTGACCATCGCCGAGGGCGCACTGGAGGGCGAAGGTTCCACGGTCACGGTACAGGATGTTACCGGTGTGAACGCGCCGCCGCCCGTGGCCCCGTATTCCGTCTTGACCACCGTTCACGTGTAAATCGTGTCCGTCAGCTTGCACTCGGCTTGGAGAGTCGGCGGACCCGGAACGGCGGTGACTCCCCACACAGTTTCGTGGCAGAGTGCCCCTGGGCTGGGGTCTGGTCCATGCGAATACTGCGCGGTGACGGTGCAGCCACCACCTCCGCCGGTCCCCTGCCCGAGGATCATCGACGGGCGCAGCGCGCCGAGCCAGACGAACAACGTGAGGAAAACGCCGCCAAGGCACGCGATCCCCCAGCCCGTCCAACGCAACTGCCGACGGTGCTTCGTGGCAAACTCTCGCATGAGATGATCCTCTAATTGGAATGATTTTGAATGATGAGTGGCCGATGAGTCGTCAGGCCGACGGCAGACGACGGGTTGGAGTGCCCGTCCTACGGGTGAACTATTTCAGGCCGAGTTGCCGCTTCAGATTCGGATTGAATTCGAGATGCTTCTGCCAGGCGCGCGCCATCATCGCGTCAAACTCCGTTCGTTCATCGGGCGACCACAGCCGCAGTTGCCAGTGCCAGTTGGCGAGCAGTTCGGGCGGCGGATCGTGATCGCGCGCCGCGCGATAGGCGGCGACGAAGAGTTCCCGCTGGCGTTCGGCTCCACCGCGCGCCAGCCAGCCGTCGGTCAACGCCGCTTGCAGTGCGACGGCCGCGAGCAGTTCATCCGGAGCATCCGCAAACAGCTTCGGCACCACGGGCGGGCGATACGGAAGATTGCCCATGACGGGCAGCGCCATCCGCTCATACGGCCACTGCCAACCGGCCATCAGGTCGATCATCACGCCCGAGACGATGGTATTGAAACTGTCGTTCTTGCTCAGCTTGAGCCAATACTTGCCCGGTCCCCGCACCGCAAACTGCTTGTAGCAGCCGCCCCAGAACTGGCGGATTCGCGCGGTGGCCAGTGCCGGTTGACGGTCTGCGATGCGCGGCTGGGCATGGTGCGGCTTGAGTTCCAGCAGGTAATCGCGAAACCGGTTGTGTCCGTCGTGGCCATCCTTGTTGAAGAAGTAGAGGCTGACCCGATGCACGCCCTCGGGAACCGTGACCTCGATCCACACGTCCGGCCCTTCGTGACTCATCGGATACGCTTCGCCGTGATCGTCCCAATCGGCCTGACGACGATAGCCGACGAGCGGCGTATACAGTGACCGCCGGTTGTCGGTCTTCTCCCAATGGCACCAATGCCGCAGCCCCTCATCCTTCGTGCCGTGCGGTCCAACGGTCCCGCGTATGCCGTAGTGCGAATTGGTCCCGAGATAGTGATCGAGCGGCGCACCCATCGCGCACAGCACGGTATCTTGCCGTCCCAGCCGACCGACCCAATCACCTTGCGTCTTCCAATCGTCGCCGACGAACACGGCGGCGACGGCGGGTAGCGGTTCTTTGAGCGAGCGAAGTTGGCTGAGGTCAGACTGCAACTGCGCGAGTGTCGGGGCAGCGGCCACCATCGGATGAGGCGGATGCTGTCCTGCTGGTGATCTGGTCGCGTCTCGTTTGTCAGGCGCGGCTCCAACTGTTGGCTTGGACGAACCGACGGGGACCGGCTCCTTGAGCGTCATCGCTCCACCGCCATAGCCGCCCAGCAGCGCGCGGCCCGTGTCATCCGGCAGCAGTGCGGCGATGTACGTGTCTTTCAGCTTCGCCGTCTCCTGCGTGCCGTGAAACGAGGCTCCCGATTTCGCGTCGATGACGCCGAAGCCCTGCTGGCGAAAGCCGAGCCACAATCGACCGGCGTTGTCTTCGGCGTGGGCCGTGATGTAGTCCTCGGGCAACAGCGCCGCGAGTTTGTCTTTGGGCAGCGGACTCCACGTCTTCGGCGGCGGTTCGAGACGCCCCTTCACCTTGTCGGCGTAGTCGCGGCCTCGGATGTACTCCCACGTTTGACCTTGGTTCTTGCTCTTGGCCAACCCCAGCGATGTCGCCACGTAGACCGTGCCGTCGCTTGCGACGAGGACATCGTTGATGAGATTCGACGGCAGTCCCTTGCCGGTGGGGCGGCGGTAGTGATCGTCGCTCGGCGCGGCCGACACCACCTGCCACTTGGCGTAGTTGTCGTCCGCCCTGCCGATGGCCACGCCGTCGCATTGCGTGCCGACGTAGAGCGTCCCATCGGGGGCGAAAGTCAGCGCGTTGGCCTGATCGCTCGGCAGGCCGTCGGCGCGGGTGAAGTACGTCCAGCGCCCGATCTTCTCCGAGTCTTGGCTCACCCCCGTGCCGTCGAGCCGTCCCGTCGGCGGAGCGACGGGACTACGGGCCTGCTCGGAATAGCGGCTCAAGCCCGCACTCGTCGCCAGCCAGACATCGCCGTCGGTCGGAC
>JAYUFF010000272.1:0-2337 GCA_043738825.1 Schlesneria sp. | reverse complement strand
ATCCGGCGGAAGGCGCATTTCCTTGGATGTCCACTCGGTGGGATCGCAACGTGCGATCCAAAACGCCGACCGCACGTCACGCGAGCGGCTTCCGAGTGGGATCAACATCAAGCCTCGCCCGCCTTCCAGCGCGGCGGGCGATTTTCGAGGGGGATGGATCATGCGACGAATCAAGAATTGGGCGGCGGCGGCAGTGTGCGGACTGACTCTGGTGGCGAACGCCTTCGGGCAGCAGAAGGGGGACAAGCTGGTCGTGGTCGCCAAGAATGCCGAGATGAAATCCGAAGCGACCGTCGTGCAGACGGTTTGTCGCGGGAACCCGCTGGTTGTGCAGGAGGTGAACGGGCCGTGGCTGTGGGTTCACCTCTTCGGCAAGAGTGGTTGGATTCATTCGCGCGATGTGGTGTTGGAGGGGCGCGAGATGGACTATTGGAACGAAGTCCTGCATCGCGATCCGCGTGACTACGATGCCTTGGTGGCGCGAGCACAGATTTTGATCGTGCAGGACGACCTGACCGGCGCTCTCGCCGGCGCGACGGAAGCCATTCGCGTCGATCCCAAACAAGACTGGGCGTATCGCGTCCGAAGCTCCGTTTGGGAACGGAAAGGCGAGTACGACCTCGCTCTCGCCGATGCCAATGAAGCCATTCATGTCGAACCGCAAAAGGCGCTGCCTTATCTGAAGCGTGGCGCGGTCTACAAAATGAAGGGCGAGTACGACAAAGCCCTCGTCGATTTGAACGAGTCACTCCGGCTGGACCCGACCAACGCGCAAACGTTCGAGCAACGGGGTTTCGTGTTCAATCTGAAGAAGGAGTTCGACAAGGCCATCGCTGACTTCACGTCAGCCATCCGCATCGACAAGAAGTCGTCAGTCGCCTACGCCGGTCGCGGCTATGCCCGCTCGAAGACGCAGGATTTCCGGGGTGCCCTGTCGGACTGCGACGAAGCGATCCAACTCAATCCGAAGTCCACGTCTGCCTTGGGAGATCGAGCCACGTTACACGGCACGATGGGCCGACCGGCCCAAGCCTTGGCGGATCTCGAACACATCCTGCGCTTGAAGCCTGATGACGCGCAGTCGCTGAACGGTGTCGCGTGGTTGCTGGCCACCTGCCCCACCAGCGAGGTCCGCAACGGCCGACGAGCCGTCGAACTGGCGAAGATGGCTGTGGAACTGTCGAAGAAACACGGCAACGCCGATCCCAACATCCTCGACACACTCGCCGCCGCCTACGCCGAAGCGGGTGACTTCTCGAACGCCACGAGAACTCAGCAGCAGGCGATCGAGCAAGTTGTTGCCGCCAAGAAGGCGGACTACACGACGCGGCTCGAGCTGTACAAGTTGGGCCAGCCGTACCGCGAAGTGCTGAAAACGGAAACCGTGGCCGCGACGGCCGCGAGGTAGATCGACGATCTCGCGTGGCGAGTGACGAAAGTGACCCGGACACTTCGAGTGTCCGGGTCACTGGCCATGAGCATCACGACACGAGCAGGCTTGGTGTCGGGATGTTGTCACGAGTGAGTCAGGTTTTGTGGTTGTCTTCAAAGTAGCCATCATCGCTCCGCGTGATGAGCCTTTCACGGAGACCTTGGAGCGTTCCGTACCCGCCGGCTCATCCAGCCACAGTCTACAACCGACAGTCGAAGTGGCGAACGAACGGGGAGTCTGTACCGCAAGGCTCATCACGCGGAGCGATGATGGCTACTTTGGTTGCCCGGCTCACCGGCGCAGATTATTCGGCGGGTCAGTACAGTCTCTACGGTCCCTCTCGACAGAAATGATTGGAGTCTCCTCATGTCCAACTCACACGAATGTCCGCCGGTCGAACAACTTCAACAACTGGCCTTGGGGCAGTTGCCTGACCCTCCGGCGAGCAGCGTCGAACAGCACGTCATGGACTGCGATCCGTGTGCTCAGGCGACGTTGAATCTGACGGCGAATGAGACGTTGATCGGGGCCATGCGCGGAGCCGCCGCGAAGGCGCAGCCGGTTGGCTCGGAGCCTTCGGCGGCGGGAGTGACACTCGACGGTGATTCGGCGGCGTTGCCCGAGCGGATGGGGCAGTTGATTCAGAAGCTGCGCGATCTGCCGACGCTGGAACAGAGTGATGAGCACGGCGCGACCGTGCTGTCGGGTGAGGCTGGCTCGGACGCGATGCCCGACATCGACTGGTCGTCGAGTTTCACTCCGGCCGAAGCGCCGGATGAGATCGGGCGGCTGAATGGCTTCCGCATTCTCAAGCTGCTGGGTCAGGGAGGCATGGGGGGCGTGTTCCTCGCCGAGGACATGCACCTGCAACGGCGAGTCGCCCTGAAGGTGATGCGGCCCGAGTT
>JAYUFF010000271.1:0-6181 GCA_043738825.1 Schlesneria sp. | reverse complement strand
ATCACGCGCCGCGCGCCTCGGCGATTGTTCACGAGATTCAGCAGACGGAATTCGCCAGTCAAACTCAACGGCGTCGAGCCGTCGTCTTGCTCCACGACGATCACACGGAACGCCCGCGAGAGACGCTGCCCTGGCTGCAAGAATTGAACCTCGTCAAATCGCCGACCGAGCGTCAGGTGCGCACTCGCCACTTTCATTTCCGACGCGGACGCGACAGCGACTATCAACGTCTGGCCCGGTATGTGTCCGGGCGCGAAGTGGGATTGGTGTTGAGCGGCGGCGGCGCGCGTGGCTTCGCCCACGTCGGTTGCTTGCGGGCCATGAAGGAGCTGAACATCCCCATCGACATGATCGGCGGCGTCAGCATGGGCAGCCTTGTCTCGGCCGCGTATGCCTACGACCCCGACAAATTCGAGCAGACCATCCGCACGATCAAGTCGCAGTTGAAAGGCGCGCTGTTCGACCTCACGCCCCCGGTCGTGTCGATTGCCCGAGGCCGAAGGTTTGATCAGCGTCTGCAAAGTTGGTTCGGCGAGTCGCGCATTGAAGACCTGTGGGTGCCCTACTTCTGCGTCTCCAGCAATCTCACCGAAGCCAACATCGTCGTGTTTGACACCGACGCCTTGTGGTGGGCCGTGCGAGCCAGTGGAACCCTGCCGGGGCTGACTTCACCGATGATCCGCGATGGCTGTCTGCTGTTCGACGGTTGCCTGCTGGACAATCTGCCGATGGACGTGATGCGCGAACGGCTGGGGACTTCCAAGGTGATCGCCGTCGATGTCGTCCCGCCGCACGATTTGAAGGTCAACGTCACCGAGGTACAAAGCCCATCCGGCTGGTGGCTGCTCTGGAAAAAGTTGACGTGGTTCGGTCCCAAAGTCGAGTTGCCGAACATCATCTCGATCATGCGCCGGGCCGCCGAGTTGGGCAGCGTCTATGGCCGGGAGACGCTCATTGCCAGACGCCTGGCAGACATTTACCTGCAACCCCCCGTCGAGAACATCAACATCGCCGATTTCGCCAAAGTGGAGGAATCCGCGAAGATCGGCTATGAACACTGCAAAGAGAAACTTGCCGTGTGGTGGTCATCCCAATCGTAATGGTTCGCTGGTGTGTCAGCGGCCCGTCACGCATACTTGGTTCCCCTGTCCTGTTGATCGTGCGGCTCTGCTTGGAGTTCTCGACATCATGAAGGTCAACATTGTCGGTTCAGCGGTCGATTCGGAATTCCCTGGGCAGCAGTTTTCCGCGTCGTATGTCATCAATGGCAGGCTCGCCATCGATGCGGGGTCGATTGGCTTTCAATCTTCGATCGAGGCCCAGCGGCGAATTGAGCACGTGTTTCTGTCGCACGGGCACATGGACCACATCGCCTCGCTGCCGATGTTTCTCGACAACGTCTATCTGCCGGGGCCGGACTGCGTCTGCGTCTATGGTCCCGAGGCAACTTTGGACAGCCTGCGAACCGATGTCTTCAACGATCGGTTGTGGCCCGACCTGGTCCGATTGTCTCGGGAAGAGTCGCCGTTCATGAAACTGTTTCCGATGCAGGCGGGTGACACGGTGGTCGTGGGCGATTTGCGTGTGACCGCACTGGCTCTGGATCACGTGGTGCCCACGCTCGGTTTTGTCGTTTCCGACGGTTCCGGCAGCGTGGCGTTTGTGAGCGATACGCAGCCGTCCGATTCGATCTGGCAGACGCTGAATGGCGTTCCCGATTTGAAGGCCCTGTTTTTGGAGGCGGCTTTTCCCGACCGAATGGGATGGCTCGCGGCGAAAGCCAAGCATCTGACGCCGTCGCTGTTCGCGGAGGAATGCCGCAAGCTGCGTCATGCGGTGCCGATCATTGCCGTCCACATCAAGCCGACGTTTCACAACGAGATTCTTGGCGAACTGACCTCGCTGGCCATCCCGCGTCTGGTGATTGGTTCTTCCGACCATGACTTTGATTTTTAACGACGTTCGCCGCGAGCGATTCGATCAGACGATGTTCTCATTGATTTCCTTCCATTCAGAGAGACGATTCCCATGACGACGCAGGAGGCAACCGCAGTGCAGTTGACTGCTCGTGGACCGGCCGATCAGCAGACAAGGACAGACTTGGTGGAGGCGACGGTGGTGCGCTTCGGCCGCGCTCCCAAGAGCGGCTGGGCCATTCCCTGGGATTCGCAGATCTCGCGCGAACACGCCGATCTGCACCTGCACAATGGACGGTTGAAGGTGACCTGCACGGAGGGTGCCGCCAATCCCATCATCTGGGGCGGGCGATCGCACCGCGAAATCATCGTCGGGCTGGGTGAGACCTTCCGCATCGGCACCACCGAGTTCCGAATCGATCGACCTCGACAGGACACTGATTCACCGCGAGCCGCCGCCTCCGACCTGGCGAGTTCGCTTCAACCGAACCAGGCGACAATCGACCTTAGCAGTGACGAACCCATCCAAGTCGAAGCGCTGGGGTGTCCGGTCCCCTCGGACAGCGACGCCACCGCTGGCCTCGCCGAGGACGACGGCAACGTCGAAGAGTATTCCTACGCCGTCGATGATTTGAAACACGCGCAGTTTGCCGATCCGACGCGCCAAATGGAGTTGCTGACGAATCTGCCCAGAATGATCACCTCCGCAGAATCGGACGTGGACCTGGCCCTGAAGCTGGTGGGACTGCTGCTCGATGCGATTCCTCAAGCCGTCGCCGTGGCCGTCGTCCAGTACGATGAGTCGGTCGTGACGCAATTGCGGCAGTCGGAGTCGGAGCAGTTCGAACTTCCGAGACCGGCGCTGATGCGGGTTCAAACGCGCGATGCCTACGAGGGACGGTTCGTTCCCAGTCGGAGACTGCTGAGCCGCGCGTTGAAGCTGACCGAAAGCAACATGCACATCTGGGCCGGGGGAGCCGGTGGTGCTCAATTCACAATGAGCGACAGTTTGAACTGGGCCTTCTGCACCCCGATCGCCGCCGAATCGTGCCTCGGTTGGTGCCTGTATGTGTCCGGTGAAGGCGGCAAGGACGGCAATCCGTTGATATCCGAGGACGACTTGAAGGGCGACCTGCGGTTCACCGAACTGCTGGCTCAATTCATTGGCTCCATTCGACAAGTCCGGCTGTTGCAGGAGCAGAAGACGCAACTGAGTTCGTTCTTCTCACCCAAAGTGATCCAGAGCCTGACGGGTCGATCCGCCACCGAGGTGCTGAAGCCGTCGGAACGCGACATCACGGTGATGTTCTGCGACGTGCGCGGCTTCTCGAAGAAGGCCGAGCAGTATCGGGACAACCTGCATGAACTCCTCAATTGCGTTCGAGCCGCGCTGAGTGCGATGACCGGTGGGATCATGGACAACGACGGCACCATCGCCGACTTTCAGGGTGATGCGGCGCTGGGTTTCTGGGGCTGGCCGGTCGCGCTCGATGAGGGGCCGATCCCCGCGTGTCTGGCCGCGCTGGCCGTTCTGGCCGAATTCAACCGGCCACCCGAGGAACGGGGCTTGTTGGCAGGCTTCACGGTCGGTGTTGGCATTGCTCACGGCCGCGCCATCGCCGGTCAAATCGGCACCAGTCAGCAGGCCAAAGTCGGCGTCTTCGGTCCCGTCGTCAATCAGGGATCGCGTTTGGAGGGAATGACCCATCAGTTCGGCGTCGATATCTGCGTGGACGAGGCGACGGCCGAGTTTGTACGCCGGTTGCTTCCTCGCGACGCGGCGCGCGTCCGCAACCTGGCACGTGTGCGACCGAAGGGCATGGACACCGCCATCACCATTGGCGAGTTGCTGCCGCCCGCCGGATCGACCTGCGCGGTAACCGATCTGATGATCGAACGACACGAAGCGGCGGTCGAAGCCGTGATTGGCGGTCAGTGGGATTTGGCGCAAACAATTCTCGAAGAACTTCCCAAGGGCGGACCAAAGCAGTTTCTCTTGGACCGCATGGCGGAACTTGGCAACCACCCTCCCGCAGACTGGAACGGTTCATTCCCGCTCGCACACAAGTAGTGCGACTAACAGCCTGTTGAAAAATCCGTAGCATGGACGCCCCGTCCGTGCATTTCACTTGGAATAACGGACGGACGGGGCGTCCATCCTACCTTTTTCAACAGACTGCTAAGTCAGGCGTCACACGCGACAAGGGGAGTCATTTGCTTCGGTTAGCAGCCTGTTGAATCACGTAGGGTGAGCGTCCAGGGTCATCGCCTTGTTGAATCTGGGGTATGGGGTGCCACGGTCACGGAGCTTCGACGTGGCCGTGTGAGTGGGAAACAGCCTTCACGTCCTCGCATGGCCACATCGAAGCTCCGTGACCGTGGCACCCCCATTTGAAACAGGCGAGGGCCCTGGTGAGCGTCCCGCTGGCCATTTTTGCAGTTGGAAAACGGGCATGCCCTACGTTGTTCAACAGGCTGCCAAGCGGAGCCGACTCGACCTCGCGAGGTATGACTCGCGCTGAGACCATTCACCAATGAGCGCCGCACAGATTCCAACCGAAAGATTGCAGCTTGTTGCGCAAACATACGAAGAAGTCTGCGCCATGATTGAGGCGTTGAGTGAATCCGACAAGAAAGCGGTGTCAGCCGATTGGCTGGCACGGCTTCGCGCTGCGGCACCGACCGATCCGTGGACTTACGGCTATTCGATGGTGCTTCGGGACGGCGGTCGCGAGGTGGGGAATGCCGCCTTTAAGGGACCACCGACACCGGACGGCGTCGTCGAGATCGCCTATGGGATTGCCACGGGATTTCAGGGCAACGGCTACGCCACGGAAGCTGCCAACGTTCTGACGGACTTTGCATTCGACACCGGTCTGGTTCGCGTTGTCAGGGCACACACGCGCCCCGAACCGAATGCCTCGACGCGAGTCCTGACCAAAAGTGGGTTTCAATTCGTCGGAAGCGTTGTCGATCCCGAAGATGGTCCCGTCTGGAGATGGGAAAGGCACAAAGCCTCCGCGATTCGTCCGTGAACTCACTCACGCTTGATCCATCCGCTTTCAGGAACACCTCAACATGAGAAAGAGCAAGACACTGGCCCGTATCCGCAACAGGCAGCCCGTGCGGATGTGCTGCCTCGGTCATTACATTCCGATGTTCGTCAAGCATGCGGCGCACTGTGGCTTCGACTGCATCTGGCTCGATTTGGAACATCGCAACATGTCGGATCGCGATGTTCAGCAGTTGCTGACTCAATCGCACCTGCACGACATCGACATCATGGTCCGCCCGGCGACAATCGAGAAAACGGGGCTGTACCGCTACCTTGAGGACGGCGCGGCGGGGCTGATGATTCCGCACGTCAACACAGCCGAGAAGGCTCGGATGCTGGTCGATGCGGTGAAGTATCCGCCGATCGGTGATCGGGGTCTGGACGGTGCGGGCCTCGACGCCGACTTCTACATTTGCGACACGGATGCGTTCGTGAAGCACGCCAACCAAGAGACGTTTCTCGTCGTGCAGGTCGAGACTCCGCAGGCCGTGAACAACGTGGACGAGATCGCCAGCGTGGCGGGAGTGGACGGCATCTTCATCGGCCCTGGAGACCTTGGCCTGCGACTGAAACTCGACCCGAGCAACATGACGCTGGAGGCCGCAATTGAACGAGTGGCCGCCGCATGTGCGCGGCATGGCAAAGCGTGGGGCCTGCCGACGGCAACGCCCGACATTTTGCAGCGGCGTCAGAAACAGGGAGGCCAGTTGCTCAATCACGGCGGCGAATTCGCGGCCATCATGAACATGCTTCGGGAGTGCATCACCGCCTTCGAGAGTGGCGAACAGGACGCGGCACAATGACCGTGGCTGGCTCGATCAACCTCGCGGGCAAAGTGGCCCTCGTCACGGGGGCCGGTCGCGGGATCGGCAAGGGCTGCGCGATACAACTCGCGCGGCGCGGTGCCGACATCGTCCTCAATGACCGTCCCGGCAGCCCGGATTTGGAGGCGACTGCCGACGAGATTCGTTTGTTCGGACGAACCTGCCGCGCGATCGAAGCGGATGTCTTTTCGCGGGCGGACTGCGAGCGACTGCTCAATGCGACGCTGACGGCGTTTACTCGCATCGGCATCCTCGTGAGCAACCCGGCCTACCGTCGCCGCGTGCGGTTCCTCGATTACTCGCCGCACGAGTTCGAGAAAACGATCAACGGCACTCCGGCGAGCGGTTCCGGCGAGTTTCAAGTTGGGCAATTCGTCGGGTGGGTC
>JAYUFF010000270.1:0-2339 GCA_043738825.1 Schlesneria sp. | reverse complement strand
GACGATTCGCCATCATGCCGCTCGATGCCACCGACGATCCGCTGCAAACACCCTCGCTGCAAACACCCGTGCAGTTCGTGCGCGGCGTCGGGCCTGCGCGGGCTGAGTTGCTGGCGAAACTGAATCTGCTGACGGCTGAAGACCTGCTGCTCAACCTGCCGCGCGACGTGCTCGACCTGACGCGCGTCGTGTCGGTCTTCGAGTTGAAGCCCGACACGTTGCAAACCGTGTCGGGGATCGTGGTCGATCGCGATGCGAAGGAGACCAAGAAGGGAATGGTCATCGTCGCGGTGTTGCTTCAGTCCGACGGCGGCTTCGTGCGGGGCGTCTGGTTCAACCAGTTGTTCATGCTGCGGAAGTTCGATGTGGGACAGCGAGTCCTCTTTTCCGGCAAGCCGAAGTTCAACCTGCGGCGCTGGGAGTTCTCGAACCCGCGCGTGCAGTGGCTGGGTGAGGACGAAGGGGACGGTGCAAACGGCGGCGGCATTCTCCCCCGTTACGGACTGACGGACGGGCTGCCTCAGTACGAGATGCGGCGTGTGATGCGTAACGTCGTCGAAGACTTCGCACCGCTCGTCCCCGAATATCTGCCCGAGTCGTTTCGCGACCGAGCCTGCGTCCCGTCGATCGGCCAGGCCCTGACGCAGGTTCACCTGCCCAAGACGCTCGACGGATACGAAGCCGGTCGGCACCGCATCCTGTTCGACGATCTGCTCGAATTTCAGATCGCCATCGCGTTGCGTCGCCGCGTCTGGAAGCAGTCGTCTCGCGCGACGCCGTTGCCCAGTTCCGCCAAGATCGACGCGAGGATTCGGCGTCTGTTTTCGTTTCGCTTCACGGCGGGGCAGAACCGCGCGGTGAGTGAGATCGTGGCCGATCTGGCTCGCGATCAGGCCATGCACCGGCTGCTGCAAGCCGACGTGGGAGCGGGCAAGACGGCCGTCGCGGTCTACGCGATGCTCGTCGCAATCGCGGCCGGCACGCAAGCGGTACTCATGGCTCCGACCGAAATCCTCGCGCAACAGCACTGGCAGACGATCGACGCGCTGTTGGCGCAAAGCCGTGTGGAACGGAGGCTGCTCACCGGGCAACTGACGGTCGCCAAGAGACGCGACACGCTGGTCGCAATCGCCAGCGGCGAGGTGCAACTGATCATCGGGACTCAGGCGGTGATTCAGGAGGCGGTGAAGTTTCATTCGCTCGGGCTGGCGATCATCGACGAGCAGCACAAGTTCGGCGTGCAGCAGCGCGCGAAGTTCTCGGCCAGCGAAGCCTCGCCGCACGTTCTCGTGATGACTGCGACGCCGATCCCGCGCAGCTTGTGCCTGACGCAGTTCGGAGATCTCGACCTGACGCTGATGAACGAGCTGCCACCGGGACGCCAACGCATCGTCACCAGCCGCATCGGCAGCCGCGCCGCCGCGCGCAAGGCGTGGGATTTCGTGAAGCAGGGTCTGCGCGAGGGCCGCCAGGCGTACGTCGTCTGCCCGCGCGTGGAGCAAGATGCCTCGCTGCCGATCGGTGTTGATGCGTCCGCCAGTGCCGAGTCCGTCTATGAAACCCTCACGACCGGTGAGTTGAAAGAGTTTCGCATCGGCCTCGCCCACGGACAGCTTGATCGCGACGAGCGATCCGCGACGATGACCGCCTTTCGCAATGGAGACCTCGACGTTCTCGTCGCCACGACGGTGATTGAGGTCGGCGTCGATGTCCCGAATGCCACACTGATGGTCGTCTTTCAGGCGGAGCGATTCGGGTTGTCTCAGCTTCACCAGTTGCGAGGCCGGATCGGGCGAGGCCGCTTTCAAGGCTACTGTTTTCTGTTCAGCGAGGCCGACACGCCAGAAGCCACGAAGCGTCTGGCCGCGATGGAATCGACCTCCGACGGCTTCCAGATCGCCGAAGTCGATTTCGAGCTGCGCGGTCCGGGTGACGTGCTCGGCACCCGGCAAAGCGGCGCGATGCCGCTGCGCGTGGCGGATCTCGTGCGCGACAAGGCGGTTCTCGAAGAGGCCCGCATCGCCGCGTTCAACCTCGTCGAATCGGGCGAGTTCGACGACCCGGAGTTTGCCCCGCTCAAGCGCCGCGTCTTGGACCGCTTCGCCAAGTTGATGGATATTCCGCAGACGGGATGAGTGAAGGATGAAAATGATGAGTGATGAAGCAGATATCGAGATCAGCGCAACAGTTGCCAAGGTGATTCGGGATCGCCGGACTATTGGAGTGTTTCGCCCTGAGTTGCCGCCGCGCGAGGTGGTGCTCGATGCGCTCGATGCGGCTCGCTGGGCACCCAATCACAAGAAGACCGAGCCGTGGCATGTCATCCTGCTCGGCCCCGA
>JAYUFF010000269.1:0-6190 GCA_043738825.1 Schlesneria sp. | reverse complement strand
GCGAGATCTCTCTGTTGCTGCGACGTCCGCCCGGTCGCGAAGCGTATCCCGGTGACATCTTCTATATTCACTCGCGGCTGCTTGAACGCGCGACGCACTTGCGTCAGGAACTTGGCGGCGGATCGCTCACAGCCCTGCCCATCATCGAGACCGAGGCGCAGGACATTTCCGCCTATATTCCGACCAATTTGATTTCCATCACGGATGGGCAGATCTACCTCTCGCCGTCGCTCTTTGAACTGGGTGTGCTGCCCGCGGTCGATGTTGGAAAATCCGTTTCACGCGTGGGTGGTAAAGCGCAGCGCGCCGCCTACCGTGCGGTGGCGGGCAATCTCAAGCTCGCCTACGCGCAGTTTGAGGAACTCGAAACCTTCTCCCGATTCGGAGCCCGCCTGGATGAAGACACGCAGAAAATAATTGAACACGGTCAGCGAATTCGCGCCTGCCTCAAACAGCCGGAATTCTCCCCGGTGTCCGTCCCCGCGCAAATCGCCGTGTTGCTGGCGTTGACCGCAAAACTCTTCGACCGCGTGCCACTCGATCAGATGACAGACGCCGAACGCGCCCTCCGCGAGGCGGCGGCGGATATCCCGAAGGAAGTGCGCGAGCGATTATTGACCGCCGAAAAGCTGAGCGACGAGGATCGTGAAACGATCATTGAACTTGCTCGCCAATCACTGGCTCGCTTCCAACCAAAATCGCCCCCCGTGGCAGAGGAGAAGTCATGAGCGACACCACGGCGAGCTTACGCCGCAAGCTCGCGGGAGCTGAAGATCTTCAATCCGTCGTCCGCACGATGAAGGCCGTGGCCGCCTCAAGCATCGGACAATATGAGAACTCGGTGCGCGCGTTGGCCGACTACTATCGCACGGTGGAGCTGGGGTTGGGCGCGTGCTTCAGGAAAGACGGGGCGGCAGCCTGGAATGGAGACCTGGACAGACAAACTGCGGCCGTTGCAATTGGTGCTATCGTGTTCGGATCCGACCAGGGACTGGTGGGCCAGTTCAATGATGTGGTGGCCGATTATGCGGTAGAGACATTGGCGACTCTGCGGGGAAAACCGAAGATCTGGGCCGTCGGCGAGCGTGTTTATGCACGCCTGGCGGATGCCGGCCTGCCGTTGAAGGTACTCTTGACCGTGCCGACTTCCGTCAAAGCCATCACTCCGCTGGTCGGGCAGGTTCTCATGGAGAGCGAGACACTCCACAGCAAGGGTGAAGTCAGCGAACTCTACCTCTTCTATAACCGCCCCACGTCCGGAGCGGTTTATGAGCCCGTCAGTCAGCGGCTGCTCCCTCTGGATGAAAGCTGGCGACGCGAGCGGACTGAACTTCTCTGGCCAGCAAGAAATCTGCCCGAAGTCATGGGTGGCGGCAACACGACCGTGCGCACGCTCATCCGCGAGTATCTTTTCGTCTCACTTTTCCGGGCCTGTGCCGAATCCCTGGCGAGCGAGAATGCGAGCCGCCTGGCAGCAATGCAACGCGCCGAGAAGAACATTGACGAATTGCTGGCGGACCTCAACGGGAGATTCTGTCGTTTGCGTCAAAGTAGCATCGACGAAGAACTGTTCGACGTGATTTCCGGCTTTGAAGCGTTGGTTGGACCGCAGCAACCACCAGAACAGAAATCTGCAAGGTGGCAAGAAGGACGAGACGACCTCGGCTCTGCTTGACACCTTGGCTTCTCATCAAAGTTGAAGCCAACGAGGCGAATCAATTGATCTGCCGCATTGAATTCACGGCCCCTCGTGAGAAACCGAACCCTCGGAACACAGTGTTTGACAACGAGGTTCGCAGCATGTTGGTCGAGAAATTGAGGAAAACAGCGGAGGGGATGGGCTCACGCAGGAAGAGTTGGTGTTCGGCGATGGTGTCGATCCAGTGTCCTCGACGCAGACAAACCATCGCACCATTGTGAAATGCAATCGCAACACGTGAGAGAATTGTCCACCCGCATCGCCACGATTTCTGTGATCCACCTCACATCCCAAGGCCGATCTCTGACTTGTGGCGGTTCCCATCTCCTCGTGGATGCCGATGATGGAATACTTACGTTCCGCGAAGCTGGAACAGTGTCGTGTCCCGGACGGCACCAATTGTGAGTTGATCATTCCTATGGTTCGGTCAAGGTCAACGACTTCGTCCCCGAGATTTGAGATGAGGAGTTTGCATCTTTGATTGTCGTCGGTGCAGTCGGAGAACCGACTGCACCGAGAACAATCATCGCGGTGTAGTCGCAGAACTCCTGTGACGAGAGCCACTTACGATTCCGGCACGGCCATCGTGACGCATCATCGCGGTTTACGGCAGCTCGCTGTCCAGTTCAAGAAGGTGATAATACCCCCTTCGATAGACCGTCAGTTCAATCCCTCTCGTCGATCAATACCCCAAGGTCGAAGCAGCAATTGCGGGTACCCTGTGACGGTTAAGAAACGCTCGACGAAAAGACTCGAACCAATTTGGTTCCCCTGCCAGTAGGCGCTTCGGTCGATCAAACCGACGCGGGTTGAGTGTTCGTTCGGACACGACGAAAATGGTCCCAGTTGAGCGGATCAAGAACGCATTTCCGTTTGGCCTATGTGCCAGGCCGTAGTTTGTGAGTTGGTCGGCACCGCCACGCCGCTGGCCGGGTTCGCTGTGGAGACTGAGGCGCGCAGTTTTACATTACTTCTTTGCCAGAAACGATATCGCACGCCCTCTTCCAACCGAGTCGGGGTTGTAAGAGAGGGGGAAAGACACATTTCACGGACAAATGACGATTCGGAACGGTGTCGCCCAATCTGAATTGGGTACTTTTCACCGTGAAAATACGTCAGTCCCCGGCTCGCGAATGGTTACAAAGTTCGCAAGCTGGCGGAATTCCAAGAGTGGGTGAATCGCTTCCGAACGTGTGTCAGAAATGACTAGGAGAACCGACATGACAAGTTTTCGAATCGCGATGGCGGGATGTGCCCTGTGCCTGGCGACAGCTGCAGCGCCTGCGGAAGCTGCCAAAGGGGTAAAAAAGGTCAACGCCGCGACCACTCCGCGCACGTATTCCGGTGTCGTCATCAGCGTCAATCCGAATAACAGCGGCTTTGGCACGTTCTACATGAGATCGGTCCACCATCACAAGAAGCAGGGGATGTTAAACCAGGCCGGCAATGCAGCGAAGAATGTCAACAACTCCGGTGGCGCTCACGCATTCACGGTGAGTTCGGCGACTCAATTCTCGCATCACAATGGAACTTCAGCCAATGCGGCGATGCTGCACGCTGGCGAACGAGTCCGGGTGCGCGCGGTGGCGAATCAAGGCGCAGGAAATCAGGCGGCTGGAAACCAGGCTGCGGGGAATCAGGCTGCGGGGAATCAGGTGACAGGACATCATCAGGCTGTAGCCGTCCAGATGCTCTCGCACACCCACATGCGCGGCCACTTCACGCGCCATCGTTCGAATCACTATCATCCCCAGCACCACCTTCAACATCATCATCATCGGCGATGACGCTGAAGCGGCTCTGATTCCTCGATACGATTCGACGATGCCAGGGAGTACTTGATGATATCCGTAGCGAAAGTGGTGGTGGCGACTGTTGCCGTCTTGAGTGTGACGGCGCTTCATGCCAAACCCCCGACCGACGAATCGCAGCGCACGTTCAAGGGCCATACGGATGTTGTCAATGCGGTCGCATTCTCGCCCGATTCCAAGCGGCTGGCATCCGCCAGCGACGACGATACGGTTCAGATCGTTGACGCGGCGAATGGCGAGTTGCTGACAACGTTGAAAGATCATACCGATTCGGTGCTTGGCATTTCTTTTTCGCCGGATGGAACCAAGATCGCGACGGCCAGCGCGGACAGCACGGCAAAAATCTGGGACGCGGCAACCGGCAAGGTGTTGTCCACTCTGTCCGGACACCAAGACTCTGTAAACAGCGTTGCTTTCAGTCATGATGGAAAATGGTTGGCAACGGCCAGCGACGACGACACTGCGAAGTTATGGAATGTGGCAGCAGGTAAAGAAACAGCCACGTTCAAGGGACATACCGACTCCGTGAACAGCGTCTCTTTTTCGCCGGACGGAAAATTGCTCGCGACTGGTAGCTCCGACGACACAATTCGAGTCTGGAGCACTCAGTCGCGCAAGTCACTTCGCATACTGAAGGGCCACGAGGATACGGTCAACTCAGTGGCGTTCTCGCCCGATGGCGTGGTCGTGGCCTCTGCCAGCAACGACGACACGATCAAATTCTGGGATGCCGCTACCGGCGAACTCGACACGACTCTCGAAGGTCATAGTGGCGCGGTCACGGCGATTTCGTTCGCCCATAAACTCCCGTTGCTGGCGACGGCCAGTGCAGACGGGACACTCAAGGTGTGGAATCTTTTGAACGGCGAGGAAATTGCGACATTGGAGGGCCACGCGGATGGGCTGAATGACGCGGTATTTGCTCCAGACGACGCCACGCTCGCCACGGCAGGCGACGATCACACGGTCAAGATCTGGACTGTTCCCAAGCCAAAACCAATTCCCGCGCCAAAAGCGAAAAAATGACGTCACATCGGCGTTGTACCCGCTCCCTCACTGTCACCAGGCAGTCGAAGCCGGAGGGCGAAGTCCGAATGTTCAATTTCAGGAACTCTGTCAATTGGCCGGTATCAAACCAAGGCTCAATCTGGAGACCAACCAGCCAGAGCCCTAGATTCTCAAGGATCTCCGCAAGACTTGTGCAACGTATTATGACGAGCACGTTCCGGAGTCTTCGATCGAGATCCTCGGTCATTCGGTCGGCGGAATCACCTACCGCCACTATGCACATCGGGCTCCGTTGGCGTTCAACGCGATCATGACGCTACCGCAACCGTCTGCTTTCACAGCACTCGTCAAAGGCTTTGAGGGCGAATGCCCCTGTTGCCGACGGCGATTCGCCGATGCAGTGTAAACCTCCGGACGATCAAACCGACGCAGGTACGACGCTAGTTCCGACACCGACGAAAACGCCCCGCGCTGAACGGAGCGAAGGCTCATTTCCGTTTGGCGTGTGTGGTTTGTGAGCTGGCGGGCACGCGGGGCTGACCGAAGAGGCGGCGGAACTGTTGTTGATCGTCCGGGCGGCCTTTGACGGGACGCAGGTGCGCGTCTGGTACGGAGCGCTGGGCCCTTCTCCGGCCTGGGTGATCACCCGACTGGAACAGGTGATCGTCAATTTGCTCACCAATGCCGCCAAATATACGCATGACCGTGGACGCATCTCGTTGATTGTTCAACAGGAAGAGGGCGAGGCGGTGCTGCGGGTGAAGGACACGGGCGTCGGCATCGCTCCCGAACTGCTGCCTCACATCTTTGAACTGTCACACAGGCGGAACGATCACTGGACCGCTCGCAAGGTGGGTTGGGAATCGGCCTCAGCTTGGTGCAACGAATGGCGGAAATGCACGGGGGGCGAGTGAACGTTTCTAGCGTTTTGAGTCAAGGTAGCGAGTTTGTCGTGCGTCTGCCGTTGATGATGACTCCAGCATCGCAGCCGCAGTCACCACCCGCAGATACCGCCGAGCCGAATGGGGCATCGTTACAGGTGCTGGTGGTGGATGACAATATGGATGCGGCTCAGTCGTTGGGTCTACTGCTTGAAGCTTCGGGACATCATGTTCGGACGGCTTACGATGGCCCGACCGCACTCCAGGTCGCCTTTGAGTTTCGACCGAACATTGTGCTGTTGGACATTGGCTTGCCGGGAATCGACGGTTTTGAGGTAGCAAAGCGATTGCGGCAAGACCCTTCTCTCAGCGGTGTCGTGCTGGTCGCCATGACCGGATACGGGAAGGAAACAGACAAACTGCGTTCGCATGACGCCGGGTTCAATCACCATTTGATCAAGCCCGCCGACTTCGTGAAGGTAAAAGAAATCTTGGCGACCGTCTCAGAGAAAGCGACCTGATCCGCACGAAGTCGCCGCTCAAACGAAGGCATTGCCATGACATTGATTCACAGAATCTGTTGCACTGCGTGAAGTCATCAAACGTGGAAGCGAAGACAAAACCTCATTGCTATCCCTCAGGAATAGAGTACAATGGAATCGACGAGAGAGCGTGAGTACAGAACTCGCCTCTCAGCAACGTCGGAAGACTAACCAAAAAGCATCTCGGCTTGTGCCGGGGGCGAGTTAGTAAGTAGGCCGACGCGATGGAACAACATGGGTGTTCCATCG
>JAYUFF010000268.1:0-6193 GCA_043738825.1 Schlesneria sp. | reverse complement strand
CGGCTCACAAAATGTAGGGTGGGCATTGCCCACCAACTCACAACGCATTGTGGTGGGCAATGCCCACCCTACGATTTGTTAGGCAAAGCCGGCGTCAGTCCCCGGACTCTTCACGACAGGAGCCCGGGGGCTGACGCCCAATGGCACTCACTTTGTCACCAGGTTAATGAGCGGCAAGGCGCTAGCCGCCGGTTTTCGACTGGGAAATCAACTCCATCAAACCGGCGGCTAGCGCCTTGCCGCTCAAAGTGAGTGCCATTGGGCTGACGCCGCCCGGCTCACCAAGACTCCAACTGGAGAAACATCTCATCGACGGCCGTGTGCGGTAAAAATAGTGAACTCAACGGAGTCTGTGACCGCGTCACTCCACGGATACCTCGCCGTGCGCGAGGATAAAAAGGCCCGACGTGCGACATCATTCGCGGGGAAAGATCGGCAAGCGGGTCGGATCGACACCCGGCAATTCCGCCTCGTTCGAGGAGCGCGGTGCGGACAGGTGCGTCAATCGCGAGGCTGCCGCCACGTCCGTCAACGACCCGGCGAATTCGAGGTCGCTGGCGATCAGGCCCTCAAACTGTTCGTCGGTCTCCACGACTGTGGCCGACTTTCCGCGCGATGGGTCGGAGATTGTCAGCAGTTCCAGCTTGAGCGGGACGACCGAGCCGCGCCCCGTCATTTGAATGGACTGCGCGACGTTGCCTCGTGGACGGGACGACTGAAGCTCGACCAGACTCGGTGCGGCCGAACTCAACGCGAAGACGCAGTCCTGAGCCACGAGGCCGATCTGCGGCGAGGAGGCTTGTTCCGCGAACGCCCCACCAAAACGAAGCAGCGGGCCGGTGCCTCGCAGCGTCACGCGAGACAGCTCGAACGTGACCGCCCGCGCGGCGGCTTTGCTTCCGAGTGTGAAGCAGGCTCCGTGACCGACCTTCAAACAATTCGTGAGCTTGACGGTGCTTGGCGACTCCGCGAACAACAGCGCCGCGCCGTGGCCTCGAAAGGTCGTGTTCTCGATCTCGAACTGACCGGCGACGGAGGGCGGCTTCTCGGAGGAAGACACGTCTGGCGGGAGCCAGGCCAGTGCGGCGGATGCGGCCTCGGTGGGCGCGACCGAATCGTCGAGTGAACCCAACTCAAACTCGCACCGGTCGATCGACACGGTTCGCGAACGGACGAGCAGCAGTGCAGGGGGTGGCGCATTGCCGGCGCGTGGATTCCGTCGAACGGCGACGTTGATTAACGAGACGACTTCGGCCGCGAGCCGCAGCGGTTCGCGGCCGACTTGAATCACAGGACTGACTCCCGCCGCGCCGCGAATCGTCAGCGTGTTGTTGGTCGCCACATTGGCCACGTCGTAGGGACCGGCTTCGGCGAGCACGATCTCGCCATCGGCCGATGGCGGCGGCAGTGGCAGCCAGCCGTCGCGACTCTTCGACGACGAAGCCGTTCCCGCGTGAGTTGGCTCGTCGGTTGACGCCGACTTCGTATGGCTCGAATCGCGCGGGCGAACGATTTCCGTGACGCGGTTCGTCAGGGCGAGCAGATCGTTGCGCAGACCCTTGTCGGCGAACGTCAGCGCCGCTCCCGCCGCGACGAACAGCAACACCGCGAACCAGGGCCAACGCCCTTCGGTCCACGGAGCCGTGGGTTGAGCGAGATGCGGCACCGCGCCCTCGAACGTCCGGCGATAGCGTCTCAAGCGGGAACGCGACAGTGCGCCCGGTCGGCCCCAGCGTTGCAGCAACTCGTCGAACGAACGCGGTCGTTCCTCGGGCTGAGGCGATGTCATCGCGAAGATGGCCAGCGCGAGCGGAGCGGGCGTGTCGGGTGCCCACTCGCGCACATCCTCGATCCGTCGCGTCTGATGCGCGGCGAGCTTCATCAGCGGATCGGCCATCGGATACGGTGGCCGTCCCGCCAGCAGTTGCCACAACAGGCAGCCGAGTGCGTACAACTCGGTGCTCGCGTTGGGAGTGATTCCCGTGCCGATCAACTCTGGCGCGACGCCGTCATAGCCTTCGAGCGCGAACGATTCGTGAATCGTCAACTCGGGACAGACCGCCGGGCGAACGCCGCCATCGACGAGGACCGCCAGTCCGCGATCGGTCAGCCGCACGTTCGACAACCGGATGTCTCCATGCACCAGTCCTCGGCCATCGAGCGACGCGAGACCGTCCAACAACTGACGCGCCACCTCGATGACGGCACTCGCCGGAAAGCGACCTCGCCGCACCAGCAATTCGCTCAACGGCACACCTGCCACGAACCGGCTGACGACGGCCAGCTCCTGCTCGCCACCGGCTGGCATCAAGTGCGGCACGACGAGATGCGGATGTGACCAACCGGCCGTTCGTTCGAGCAGTGTGAACATCCGGCGACGACACTCGGTGACATCCTCGGTCGGCACGCGCAGCCGCTTCACCACACAGCGGTCCTGTCGTTCGAGTGACTTCGCCAGATAAGTCGTGCCGCGCGGGCCTCGTCCCAACTCATCGAGGATCACGAACGAAGCGACTCGCAATTCGGCGGCCGATCCCTGTTCCAACACGCGGGCTTGGTAAGGAGTCAGCCGTCGCAGTTGCACGAGCGCATCGATCCAGACCGAATCGAACGCGGGCAGATCGTAAGTCAGACGACGCACGCAACTCTTCGCCCGCTGAAAATCTTGCGGCCGACAAAGCTGCAATTCGGTGAGCCGTCGCACGAGATCGTCCGAAGCAGAAACAGGCGATTGAGTGGGTTCACGCACGACGCCGGAGTCCTTTCCAAAAACAATCGCCCACACACCGAGCCGGATGACAGATGCAAACCACGGAAAACTCGGCGCGGCCTCAAGTCGTTCAGCCGCAACCAAACTGAAATGTGTCAGAAAGACAGAACACTGATCTTCACTCATCCAAATCAGCGAAGATTAGCGTTCTGTTTTCTCCCTTGACTGACGAGGTTTTCCGTGGTGATCCTCCGGGCTGTGCCAAGTATCTTTGGCGAGCGACTTGTCGCAGAAACCGCCGATTCCGGCAAGACGCGCCGCACTGAGCGGGCAGCACGCAACAGGCTGTCGATCATCGAATGGCCGTGTTACAACGTCGCCCACCATGACGATCTCTCCCTCACGCCCCAAATTCACCGAGCAACAAGCCGCCGCGATCGAAACGCGGGGAGTCTCCATCGCGCTCTCCGCCGGGGCTGGCTGCGGCAAGACATTCGTCCTGACGCAGCGATTTTTGAAGGGGCTCGAACCGGGAGCCGACTCGGCCGAACTCCATTCGCTGGTCGCGATCACGTTCACCGACAAGGCCGCGCGAGAGATGCGGGATCGCATCCGGTCGGCCTGCAATCAGCGGCTGCAACAGTGTGAGAGCGACGAGGTCGAACATTGGCTCATGATCCTGCGCGGCCTCGATTCGGCGCGGGTCAGCACGATCCATTCGTTCTGCACGAGCCTGCTCCGTTCGCAGGCCGTTGAAGCGGGACTCGATCCCCGATTCGCGGTCCTCGAACCGGCGCTGGCCGACACGCTGCTTCGCAACACCGCGAAGGAAACGCTGCACAAACTGCTCGAACAGGACGACGCCGATGCCGCCGCGTTCGTCCTTCAGTTCGGCTTGGAACGTTCGCGAGAACTGCTTCGCACGCTGGCCAAACAGCGATTTCAGATCGACTTCGCGAAGTTCGACGCTCAAACCCCCGAGGCCCTCGCCGCCGCATGGCATTCGCAGTGGGAGACCGAGTTCGTTCCGAAGTTGATCGCCGAGTTCCGTACCGCGTCCAGCACACTTCGCACATTTGAACTGCTTCGTGAGAACGAGACGACAGCCCCCGCGATGAAGGAGCGGCGTCTGGTCCTGCTGGAGTGGCTGGAGCCGAACACGCCGTGGAAGCTCACCGTGCCGTCGCTCGAAGTGGTTGTCGAGAATGCCCGCGTGCAGGGAAGTACCGCCAAGCATTGGGCCAGTCCCGAAGTCTACGAAGTCGTGAAGAACGGCCTCACCGAGGTGCGTGAGGCGGCAAAGAAGCTGCTCGATCTGCTGCCGGTCAACGAGGACGATCTGCAACTGGCGGCCGAATTCTCCTGCCGCGCGTTGCGGCTCGCGCGGCGGACCTCCGACGCATATCAAGCGGCCAAGCAGGCGCAGGGCCTGCTCGATTTCGACGACCTGCTGCTGCGAGCACGCGACCTGCTGCAAGACAATCTCGAAGTCAAGCAGCGCGTCGCGGCCGGCATTCGGCTACTGATGGTCGATGAGTTTCAAGACACCGACCCGGTACAGGCCGATGTCGTGCGGATGCTGTGCGGTGAGTCGCTGACTCGCGGCCGGTTGTTCCTCGTCGGCGATGCCAAGCAGTCGATCTACCGCTTCCGTCGCGCCGATCCCGGCGTCTTCTCGAAGCTGCGGGAGGAGATTCCGGAGCCGGGCCGTCTGCCACTCAGCGTCAACTTTCGTAGCCAGCCCGCCGTGCTGAACTTCGTCAACCACCTGTTCGCCGCCGCGATGGGTGAGTCGTATGAGTCGCTGTCACCCTTCGAGCCAATTCAACGCTCGCCAACTCCGACCATCGAGTTCCTGCTCGCGACGTTCGACGCCGACGGAGCCGATGCGAACTCCGCCTCACACGAAGGCGAAGCTGACTCGACGAAGGTCTCGGCCGCCGAGCTGCGGACGCGCGAGGCCGACTGGATCGCTCGCCGCTGCGCCGAACTGCTGGCTGATCCCACGCCACGCATCCGCACGAAAGACGCCAGCGGCCAGATCACGCTGCGCCGCGTCGAGTCTGGCGACATCGTGATCCTGTTCCGCGCGTTGTCGAACGTGCAGGAGTACGAAGCGGCATTGAGGCATTACGGCCTCGACTACTACCTCGTCGGCGGCAAGGCTTTCTTCGCGCAGCAGGAAGTATTCGACCTGTTGAATCTTTGCCGCTACCTCGACGATCCCGATGACCTGATCGGCCTGGTCGGCATTCTGCGCTCACCGTTCTTCAACCTGAGCGACGATGCGATCCAAGCCCTTTCTTCCTCCCTCTCCACCGTCTTCGGGGAAGAGGGCCGGGGTGAGGGGGCTTCTTCCGTTACGCCCAGTTTCCTACCCGAAGAGCAACAACGGCGCATTGGCTTCGCGCGAGACACGCTCGGCGAACTGAGAAGCATCAAGGACCGGATGCCCCTTTCTAAACTGCTGACGCACGCGGTCGAGTTGACCGGATACGACGCTGCGTTGCTGACCGAGCACCTCGGCTCGCGCAAGGTCGCCAATCTGCGAAAGCTGATCGAGATGGCACGCGAGTTCGACCAGGGGGAGCTGTTCACTCTGAAAGACTTCGTCGAACGGCTGCACACGTCGGTCCTCGAAGAGACCGATGAGGAGTTCGCCACGACGCTACCCGAGACCGGCAACGTCATCCGCCTGATGTCGATTCACCAGGCGAAGGGCCTCGAATTTCCTGTCGTCATCGTGGCCGACATCGACCGCAAGGGACCGCCGCGCGGGCGATCCGCCGTCCTGCATCCCGACTTCGGTGCGTTGGTCAAGCTGCCGGACATGTTCGGTGAGTCCCACGAAAACCTCGGCCTGAAAATGTTCGGCCTGCTGGAGAAAGAGGCCGATGCCGAGGAGACGATTCGTTTGTTCTACGTCGCCTGCACGCGCGCGGCCGATTACTTGATCCTCTCCGCCGGCATTGAGCCGGACGCCAAACGAAACAGTCCGTGGCTGGAACTGGTCGAGTCGCGCTTCGACCTGCGCACGGGCTTGCCCAAGACCGACGCGCTGCTCGGTTCATCAGTGGCCAGCACGGCGGGACGCGAGACGATCCCCGACATCCTCGCCCACAAACGGCCTCCCGTCGCGAAGCCCGCCGAGCGCGAAACCGAACGTCAGGTTCCGCTTGCCGAGCTGACCGATCTCATCCTGTTCGCCGAGCCAACCGAACCACCCGCCTCGGCGCGACAATGGCCGCGCGACGTGAGTGATCTTCCGCCGATCAGCGTCTCACGCCTCGAAGAGATCGACGCCCAAGGTAGCCATCTCGCTCCGCGAGATGAGCGGGCGGCAAGACGGACGCTCGATGTAGTTGACGCTTCAACGGCATCCACGCCGCCCCGAGCGATCGCGCTTCCTGTCGCGGAGCGACAGGGCGACCTTGCCGACGAAGCCATTCCCGTCGATCCCGATCAGGCCACGGCGCTCGGCAC
>JAYUFF010000267.1:0-2349 GCA_043738825.1 Schlesneria sp. | reverse complement strand
TGAGACGATCACGGCTGCTCTGGTGTGATCGCCTCCAGGTTGCGAGTGCGAGGCTCGGCATCAGCACCGAAGATGAAGAAGCCCCCCCCGCCGCCAGAGGTCGGCTTGCCGAAGTCTTCCGTTTCGGCTTCGAGAATCTGCTTGATGCGCAGTCGCGAGTCGGTCAGATGCGCCCGCGTGTAGTCATCCAGCTTCAAATCTCCCTTGCCCAGAGCCGCATCAATTTTCGCGGCCAGTTCCGTCAGGTACATCCGACTCAGAACGCGGGCATCCTCGGGCTGGCCCTGACGCGGCTTGGCCACAATGTCCGCGAACCGCTTCAACGCTGTTCGTTGAAGAGCACGACGGAAGCTGCTGATGTAGGAGGTCCGATTGTTGAACTCACCCGCTGGCGGCGCATTCAACTCCGAGAAGACCGCTTCGATGACCGACTTGAGATGCTCGGGAAGTGTGTAAACGTCTTCTCCCGGTGCCGCCTTGGCTTCATTGTCCTGAATGCGGTTCAACGTGAGATGGCTCAGCGTGCGCGAGAGGATCGCATCCTGAAACTGAGCGATCTGCTCGTGGATGGGATAGTCGATCCGACGGAGTTCCTGAACACCCCAATGCCGCCAGCGACTCCCCGCCAGTGAGTTGAGCATCGCCTGATCGTAGTTGGGAACGGTAAACGCCTGCTCGGCAAGCTGCTTCATCGCGGCACGCTGCTGCGCGGCCTCGACCAGCTTGAACGGTGGCCGCAACTGGTTGTCTCCCCTGTGATCGCGGTGAACGATCACGCCACCGATGAAGCGTGCCACGAACTGCGCCGACTTGTAGTACTCGCCGATCAACACGCCAAAGGCCTGACGAGCACGCTGGTAGCCCTCGCCATTTTCCACGGTGCGATCGAGCAACTTGGGCAGCAATGAATTGACGAGTGCCATCTGACGTTGAGCGTGCGCGATCGGATCTTTGCTGAGATCGAACCGGTTCGACAGCGGGTCGGGATCGTTCGGCTCCGTGTCTTCATCGGTCGAGTAGTCAAGGCCGGGTTCGCCACTGCGCACCGCGATCTTCGCGAGTTCCGCGTTCTCATCTCCGGCGATTGTCTTGTAGCCGTACTCAATGGCCCAGTGATCGTAGGGGCCGATGGTCGTCGTGTAGTAAGCGGGCTGCTTCGTTCCGGCGGGAACAATGTTGACCGGCAGATAGTCCATTACGCTGCCCGCCGTCGGTTCGTTCGCCTTGGCGGGATCTTCTATTTCCGCCAGCGACTTCCAGGCACTCGCCTTGAAATTGTGACGCAGGCCGAGCGTGTGCCCAACCTCGTGCATCACAACTTCCTTGAGCGCCTGTTGCAGATACTCTTCAGGCAACTCGCCCCGTTTGGCGGTCAGGCCCTGCGCGGCGAAGACGGCACCCGCGAGGCTGCTCTGATGCTGCATTCCCTCGTTCAGACGGCAGTCGGCGTGACGGTGGCGGTGCGATCCGAACAATGCCGGTCCCTTCGTGGGAGTCGGCTGTTCGAGATCCAGCAGCGCGGCCACCGCCGCTGGTGTGAAGTTCTCGTAGCTGGTCTTCCACGAACGCAGGAAGCTGGCGTCGAAGATGATGTCGGCGTCGAGGATTTGTCCGGTGAGCGGATTCACACGTGACGGACCCATCGCAAAGCCCGCTTCGGCGGTGATCCAGCGAAACGTGTTGTAGTTCACGTCCTCGGGATCCCACGTGTCGTCGTCGCGCTGCTGGTCCACCTCGATGGCGTGGTCGAAGCCCAGCTTTTCAAACGCCCTGTTCCACTCCTCGATTCCAGCGCGAACGATCGGTCGCAGCTTGACGGGGACCGTCTTCTCCATCCAAAAAGTAATCGGTTTCATCGGCGGCGAGACCTTGGCCTCAGGAGCGGCCTTCTGCAAGTCCCAGCGATTGATGTAGCGAACGAAGTTCTGATCGTCGCTGTTGTCCGTGAAGTCCTTGGCCACGGTGAGGAAGTAACCGACGCGATCGTCCGCCTTGCGCGGCTTGTATCCAGTCTGTGGCAACTGGCTGATGCTGTAGTGGACCGTGACCTGCATCCCGCGCGGATCGGCCACGGTGTCTGACTCAATCTGTCCGGCATAGACCGCGTTGATGTCGAGTTCGACGTTTTGCTTGAACGCCTTCACATTGGCGACCGTGCTGCGGTCGAAGACAAAGCTGGCACCAAACCCACGTCCGATCTGCTCATCGTCGCTCAGGAAGACTCGCGTCATGTCCACGAGATGCCCGCCGTTCGTGTCCGCCACGATGGGCAGTGCGTACAGAACGCTGTCGCTGTAGGCGAGCTTCACCGCACTCGCTTCGGGGCTGCCCGGTCTGGCCTTGAACTTC
>JAYUFF010000266.1:0-2349 GCA_043738825.1 Schlesneria sp. | reverse complement strand
CTAAGGAAAGTCCCCATGCGAACCGTTCTGTCGAATTCGATCCTGCTGCGGTCGATGCTCATCGTCACCGCGTTCAGCCTCGCGACTTCTGCATCGCTCGCCGCCGACAACGAGTTGACCGCTCAGGAAATGACCGACGGTTGGCAATTGCTGTTCGACGGCAAGACGCTCGACGGTTGGCAGACCAACAATCAGAAGCCGAGTCTGCGGCCGATCGACGAGGGCTGCATCAACCCGCACAAGTGCGGCGGATACATGCTGATTCACGAGAAGGTGTGGGGCGACTATGTGCTGTCGCTCGACTTCAAGATCAGTCCGAAGTGCAACAGCGGGCTGTTCATTCGGACCTTTCCGCTGACTCCGCGACCCGGCAAGGATGTCGGCTTCAACGGGATCGAGATCGCCATTGACGACACGACCACGGCGGGCTTTCACGACACGGGGGCCATCTACGATCTCGTGAAGCCGACGAAGAACGCGATGAAACCGGCGGGCGAATGGAACCACATGGTCGTCACGTGCGACAAGGCTCTGATCGCGATCGAACTCAACGGCGACAAGGTCTCGCAGATGAACCTCGACGAGTGGCCCGAGCCGAACAAACGCGCGGACGGCTCGGCTCACAAGTTCGATGTCGCGTTTAAGACTCACCCGCGCCAGGGCTACATCGGCCTGCAAGACCACGGCGCGAACTGCTGGTACAAGAACATCAAGCTGAAGCCGCTGAAGTAGCGAGGAATGCAGCGAAGCCAGGGCCAATCCCTTTTTGAATCGAGGACTCCGTGACCGTGGCACCCGAAGTGAAAAAGGCGTTGGCCTTGAGAGAGTGAGGCCGCTCGCGCTGGCAATTCGTGGCCGCTCCAATCAGACTGCTCCGATGTCTCGTTGCCTCGGTTCAGGGAGTTCGTCATGCGGATCAGATCTCTGGTGGTTGCCGGTTTGGTGGGATGTCTGTTTGCCGTGGATGCGGGTCATTCCACCAGGGCCGCCGACGCGAAGCCGCTGTCGCTGAACATGCGGAAGCGGGTCGAGATTCCTCCCGAAGTGAAGGTGCCGACGGGTGTCGATGCCCCTGCAACCAATCGCTTCCACACGATCACCACGCCGACAGAGTGGGATTCCAAACAGACCGCCATCGTCATCTGTGACATGTGGGATAAGCATTGGTGCCCGCAATCGACGGAGCGCGTGGGCGAGATGGCTCCGCGGATGAACGAGGTCGTGAAGGCGGCCCGCTCGCGCGGGGTGTTCATCATTCACTGCCCCAGCGACACGATGGACTTTTACAAGGACACGCCGCAGTGGAAGCTGGCTCAAGCCGCGCCGCAGGTGGAAGTGAAGCGACCGCTCGAACGCTGGTGCCGCATCGACGCGGCGCACGAGGCTCCGCTCCCCATCGACGACACCGACGGCGGTTGCGACTGCGGTGAGCCGGTCAAAAACTACCGGGCCTGGTCGCGACAGATCGCCACGATCGAGATTCACGAGGGGGACGCGATCACCGATTCGGACGAAGCCTTTCGGCTGATGAAGAGCCGCGGCATCACGAACGTCATCGTGATGGGCGTGCATACCAACATGTGTGTGCTCGGCCGCCCCTTCTCGATCCGCCAGATGGTCTATCAGGGGATGAACGTCGCCCTGATGCGCGACATGACCGACACGATGTACAACCCGGCGATGAAGCCGTTCGTCAGCCACTTCACGGGCAACGATCTGGTTGTCGAGCACATCGAGAAATTCTGGTGCCCGACGATCACCAGCGCCGACTTCTTATCTCCCCTCGCCCCGGCTCTGCGGGGAGAGGGGCCGGGGGTGAGGGGTGCTTCTGCAGATGTATCACGTTCCTCCGACAAAACTGCGAACACTGACGAGAAGACCCCTCACTCTAGCCCTCTCCCCGCAAAGCCGGGGCGAGGGGACAAGACTGAACGTCAGGACTTCACCAAACCGTTCCGCTTCAAAGACGACAAACGACCGCACCTCGTCATCATCAGCGCCGAGGACGAGTACAAGACCGAGATCACTCTCCCCGAGTTCGCCGCCAAGCACTTGGGTCGCGACTTCAAAGTCAGCTTCGTCTTTGAGACTCCATCCAAGAAGTACGACCTGCCGGGAATTGAGGTCGTGAACGACGCCGATGTGCTGCTGATCAGCGCGCGCCGGCGACCGATCCCAAAGGCGCAACTCGATGTCGTGCGAAAGTACGTGGCAAGCGGTAAGCCCGTCGTCGGCATCCGCACCGCCAGTCATGCCTTTCATGCGCGAGACAAACAGCCCGAGGGACTCGATGCGTGGGTCGAGATCGACAAGGAACTGATCGGCGGCAATTACCAAGGCCACACGAGT
>JAYUFF010000265.1:0-2351 GCA_043738825.1 Schlesneria sp. | reverse complement strand
GACTCTGGAAGAAGTCGTTCGGTGTCGGCCTGATCGAGCCGATCGATGACATCAAGGACGACAGCAAGCCCGAGAACCCCGAGCTGCTCGATTATCTCACTTCGGAAATGGTGCGGCTGAAGTTCGACGTGAAGGAGTACCTGCGAATCGTCTGCAACACGAAGGCCTTTCAGCGCGAGGCGACTCATGCCGAGGTCAACTTGGCGGACGACTACCACTTCCCCGGCCCGGTCCTCCGCCGCATGACGGCCGAACAGGTCTGGGACAGTTTCGTCACGCTGGCCGTCTTCAAGCCGGACGACTACCAGATGGAACCGGCTCGCGTGGAGGCGAAGATTCTCAATGTGAACTTGGCCAAGGCGACGGCCGAAGAGATTTACAAACGCGATCAGGAACGGACGAGCGGTGATCTGAAGAAGTCTCGCGAGGCGCGCGACAAGGACTACAAATACAAGGGCCAGCTTCTGGTCCGCGCGTCCGAACTGCCTTCGCCGCAGCCGCCCGGTCATTTCCTGCGTCAGTTCGGGCAGTCGGATCGCGAGGCGATCGAAGTCTCGTCCGAAGACGGCTCGGTCCCGCAGGTGCTGCAAATGTTCAACGGCCCGATCACGCACATGCTGCTCGATCCGGCATCGCTGATGTACAAGAACGTCACGTCCGAGAAGACTCCCGAGGCGCGGATCGACGTGATCTTCCAAAGCATCCTCGCCCGCAAGGCCGCGCCCGAAGAACGACAGGCCGCACTGGCCGAGATCAAGACTCACGGCGATGCCGGCTACGGCAATGTCATCTGGGCGCTGGTCAACACCCGCGAGTTCCTGTTCGTGCAGTAGTATCGCGACATCGCAAAACTTGGGGTCGGGAACGCACTCACCAATCAACGCAAAGGTCCACATCATGCTGACCGATCTGAACACACTCGATTTCGCCTCCCGCCGAATGTTTCTGGAGTATGCCGCCAAGACGATGCTCGGTGTCACCGTCGTCCCCGGTTTGATGAGCCTGCGCGGCGCGACGGCATTCGCGGCCGATGACAGTAAGGCGAAGGACAAGGGGGCGAAGAAGCCCGCCGCGAGTGGCAGCCCGAAGGCCGCCACGGCCAAGCACGTCATCTTCCTGTACATGAACGGGGCAATGACGCATCTCGACACGTTCGATCTCAAACCCGGTCGCGAGACTCAGGGGGAGACAAAGGGCATCAACACCAAAGTGAGCGGCATGATGTTCGGTGAGCGGCTTCCGGAACTGGCCAAGATCGCCAACCACCTGGCCGTCATCCGCTCGATGCACACCGAGACGGGCGATCACGAGGGTGGCCGCTATCTGCTCCGCACGAGCTACAAAGAGATCGCCTCGATCCGGCATCCGGGGATGGGCGCGTGGGCACTCAAGGTTCTCGGTCGTCAGAACAGGACGCTGCCCGACAACGTTTTGGTCGGTGGCGAAGCACGGCATCCCGGCGCGGGCTTTCTCGAACCGGCGTTCACTCCCGTCCCGGTCGGTGATCCGAACGCCGGGCTTCAGAACACAACGACCCCCAAGTACGTGACGGGCGAGTCCTTCGAGAAGCGGATGCAGCTCATCGACAAGTTCGATGCGGGCTTCCGCAAGAAGTTTCCTCAGAAGCAGGTCGAGGCCTACGGCGAGTTCTATCGTCAGGCGGATCAGCTCATGCACAGCGATGAACTCAAGGCGTTCGACCTGGGGCAGGAGAAGGCCGAAGTCCGCGACAAGTACGGCCGCGATCAGTTTGGACAGGGCTGTCTGTTGGCGCGACGCCTCGTCGAACACAACGTCCGATATATCGAGGTCAGTCTGGGAAGTTGGGACATGCACACCAACCTCTACGATCCGAACGGCCTTCCCGCGCGCGCGGCCACTCTTGATCGGGCCGCATCGGTTTTGATCGCCGATCTCGCCGCGAAGGGCTTGCTCTCGAAGACGCTGGTCGTGCTGGGGACCGAATTCGGACGGTCTCCTAAGCTCAACCAGAACGGCGGGCGAGACCATCATCCCGGAGCCTACTCGGGATTCATGGCCGGTGGCGGCATCAAGGGGGGCCGGTTCTACGGCACCTCCGACAAGGACGGCCACAGCGTGGATCAGGACGGTGTCACGCCCGCCGACTTCAACGCCACGATCGGCCAGGCGCTGGGCCTGCCGCTCGAACAGGAGTTCTTCTCGAAATCGGGCCGTCCGTTCAAGGTGGCCCATGATGGCAAGCCGCTGGCCAAACTGTTCGCCTAGTGCTTTGTCACACGGGTTGTTGTCTTAGCCACGTTCGCCAGAACGTGGGCGAGACGCTGGATGGACCCCACGCTCTGGCGAGCGTGGCTACCCCAAGATCAAGC
>JAYUFF010000264.1:0-6221 GCA_043738825.1 Schlesneria sp. | reverse complement strand
GCAGAAGCTGGACGGTGGCTCGCGGCGTGGTGCAGTCGGAGCGTGCGCCGCCCGCTCCACCACCGAACGAGATCGTCTCGACATCGACTCCCGCTTTGGCGAGGAAGTCATGCTGACGCTTCAGTCCCGCCGCGAGCGTTCGTTCGCCGTGCTTCGTCGCGACGAGAATCGGCAGCGTGCTGGCCTGCAGATTGTGGCTGACCTTGAGGATCAGCCGAGCCGACTCGGACAGCGGCGGCGAGGTGTGTTGAGCAACCTGCGTCAGCTTCGCGACCTCCTCGCGCGACGGCAGCGCGGTTAGTAAGTTCTCACGCAAGGTCGATGCAGAGACGGAAACTCCCGCGCGGGAGAGGGCTTCGATGAAGAGCGTTCTCGCGTGGGAGGCGGCATCACTCACCTCGGCCACGCGCACGACCGGCTTGTGTCCGACGGCGATCTTGCCCGAAACGGCGAAGCGTCCCGCCCCGAGATCGCGGATCGTGGCCGAAAATGGCGTCCCTTCCGGCGCGGTCTCGATCTTTGCGTCGAGGCGGATCGCCGCCGATTGAGGCCGCCAGGTCAGCTTCGCCGGTTGACCAAGCTCGGCCGGTTCAATGAGCAAATCAATCACGTTGTCGTTCACGATGATCGGCGTCAGAGTACTTGGGCCACTGCCGGTTCCCTCGGCCTTGTCGAACAGACGATCGTCGATCAGCACATCGCCGCGCACCCGCTTGATCCCGGCGGCAGCGATTTGTTTCGCGAGGTCGTTCAATCCGCCGAGCGGATCGGGCGCGGTGAGCGTCGCGTCGGTGTTGCTGTTCGCGTAGGTGTGGTCCGAATCGACGAAGGCGATCTCACCCGTCTCGGTCGTCCGCCCGCCAAAGCTCAGATCGCCGGAGGCGACGAGAATCAGATCGCCCGCCAGTTCGCCCGCCTCGTTCACCTCGCCCCGCCTTACCACGGGAGTCACAAACCGATGGTCGGCCCCAAGCGCATCAAGGGCACACGCGACCGAATAGAGCTTCGTCGTCGAGGCGGGAGCAAACAGCTTGTCGGCCTGCTGCTCGAAGATCACCTCGCCCGTGGCCGTGTCCACAAACAACGCGCCCCAATGAGACTGCTTGTAGCGCGGCTGCTGCGTGACGGCTTCAATCGCCGCGGCGAGCGGTTCCTCGGCAAAGGCCCGGCCGGAACCGGCAGCCACGAGAGCCAGCCCCAAAGCGACACGAACGAAGCAACGCGGGAAAGTCAGCACGATGGGTTCCTCGACGATATTTGGTACGCAGCGCCAGCAGCAGGTTTGACTGCTGACCAAGCTCTGCCGGGAACTCTATCAGCCGAGTGGTTCGGTCGTCACGCGGACGACCGGCGTTGTGAAACCACAATTTGCTCGACCTCACTCTTTGGGCGACGCTGCATCGACGAGCGTCATCATCAGCGCCTGCTCCATCTCGCCGGTCTTGAAGCCGAACGGGCCGCGACCGCTTTTGAAGACGACCTTCCCGGCGGTGTCGATCACGTAGAGCCGCGCGGGCATGCCGCTGTAGGCGTTGCCGGTCGGGTCGTCGATCTCATCCACGAGCAGCGGGATCGAAGGCTTGAGCAGTCGATGGCACTGCTGCGCGACATCGGTTCGTTCGGCGAAGGTCTTCGGCTGCGCGATCGTCACGCCAACCTTGGCGTTGGATTCCATCTTCCAGCCGTCGGTCGGATGAGCCTCACGCACGTAGACGCCCAAAAACACGGCGTCATCCTTGAAGCGGCGATAGACATCCTCGACGCCCGGATACATCGAACGGAATGGTCCGCAGGTGAAGTTGCCAAACACGAGCACCACCGGCTTCGAGCCGATGACTTCGGACAGACGCACCGTGCGTGATCCGTCGTGCGTTTTGAGCTTGAAGTCGGGAGCCAACTCGTTCACCGACGGGCCTTCCTGCAACGAGCCAACCTCACCCGCGAACAGGCCCTTGAGCAGCATGTCGGGCGAGGGGGCATCGCCCGGAAGGAAGCCGGACGACAACCCGGCCAGCCACGCTTCGCGCAGCTCTTCCGAGTTCACTTCGTCCCGGCCCTGCGCGACGGTATCGAAGAAGGCCAGCCATTCCTCGCGAGCCAGCCTGCCGTCACCGTTGGGGTCCATGCGACGGAACAATCGGTTGGCGACGTAGGCGTGCTGCACCCACGGATTGCGATCCGACCAATCGAGATCATCGCCGGTGATCTTTCCATCGCGGTTGCGGTCGAGTCGTGCGAACCATTCCGGCTCACCTTGAAACTTGTCGGCCTCAATCCCGTCGGCGGGAGTCACTCCATGTCGTTCGGCCAGCCACGCGAACGAGTAGCGCGACTGAGCCGGACCAAACCAACCCTCACCCGGCCCCATGCGCGATCCGCGCATGATCGACAGATACATCCGGATTGCCTCTGGCGGAGTCTTCCCCCGGAAGGCTTGCTCGATCTCCTCGATGGGAACCTTCGTCAACTCCGGACCCAGCGGAAACTCAGGTTGTGCATTCACCGCATCGATCGCCGAGGCGGGAGCGGCGTCCTCGGCTCCCAGAGTGGAAGCCATCAGCGCGATCACCATGACGAGACACTTTGAAAGAATGGAAAGTGTGGTTTTCATGCGAATCTCCAGAAAATCGGCCCCCATGTCGATCACGAAATTCATCCGCCTCCCGTACCACTCGCCTTGTTGTAGTCTTCCCTGCGGAAGACCAGCAGCGGATTTTTGCCCACGACGAGGTACGTCACTTCCTGTTGCTCCTTGTCATCGGCGAGCTTCATCTTCACGACGAACGTCTTCGGTCCGTCAGACGGTTCCTCGCGCAGGACTTCAAACGATTCGAGCTGCTTGCCCGCCTGCCAGCGCGCGTCGAACGTATCGACCGGAACTGGAATGCCCTTCACGGTGCCATGCGCCGCGCCCGACTTCCAGGCGTTGAGAGCCGCCTCCAGCGCGCCGCGCGCTGTGCTTTGCGAGGGGATGTATTTTCGATCGCTCGTGCCACAGCCGATGGCCAGCAATGCGAAGGCGAGTGACGCGAGGCTACAGAGTCGATGAGACGTGGTTTGCATGACTTGGTTTCTCTTCCGGAATGATGGTTGTTGACAGTGAATCATTGGCAGCCGTCGCACCGTCCGACATCGAGCGATGCAATCGTTCCCAGCGGCGACGGCGGACGTGATAGAACAAAACGGGGAGCAGCAGGTCAATCACTTCGTCAGCGATCAGGATGCCGCCCAAAACGGGAGCGGCCATCGGGCGGATGACCTCGGCCCCGACACCGGTACTCCAGAGCATCGGGGCGAGACCGAGGACCGTCGTCGCTTCGGTGAGCAGCTTGGGGCGGAGGCGATGCACGGCTCCATTCAGCACGGCCAGCTTGAGTTCCGCCAGCGTCAGACGTTCCAGTCCGCCAGCGCGTTCGACCGCCTCGCGCAGATAGACGAGCATCACGATGCCGGTCGCAGCCGCCATCCCGAAGCAGGCGATGTACCCGACTCCCACCGCAATCGAGAACTTGTATCCCAACAGCCACTGACACAGCACGCCACCGGCCAGCGCGCCGGGAGCCGACAGCAGCATCAGGCCCGCGTCGGCCCAGTCGCGATACGTGATGAACAGGATTGCGAAGATGATCAGCAACACGCACGGCACGAGGATCATCAACGTGCGTCTGGTCTGAGCCGCATGTTCGTACTGACCCGTCCATTCGACGAACACACCCGGCGGCAGAGTGACTCGCCCCGCGACCACGCGCCGCGCATCGGCCACGACCTCGAACGGGCTGCGGTCACGCACGTTCAGCCGGACGTAGTTCCTCAACCAACCGTTCTCACTTTTGATGGTGGCCGGTCCTTCGATGACGCTCACCTGCGCGACCGCTTCGAGCGGAACTGTTGTGAGCGACGAAGCGGTGAGCGAAGGCAAAGGAGGAAACTTCGACGAAGAGAGACTGGATTGAGGTGCGTTCGTGATGAGTTGGCTGACGGGGGAGCGGCAGGGGATCGGCAGGCGACGGAGCGACTCTTCATCCTCTTCCGCAGAGTGAGCGGCGATGCGCAGTCGAACCGCCGTGCGTTCACGTCCGTCGAGCGACTGCGCGACGACGCGGCCCGACAGTGCCGCTTCGAGGACCGCCTGCAGATCGCTCAGGCTGACACCTAACTCGGCAGCGCGCCGGGGATCGGGGACGACTTGAATCACGCCCTTGCCGCGAATCGGATCGGCCACGATATCGGCGGCTCCCGGCACGTCTTTGAGCACCGCCGCGATCTGCTCGGACGCGGCAACGACATCTTCCAACCGACGACCCAGCACGCGCACGCCGACCTCGGTGTTGACGCCCGTCGCCAGCATATCGACGCGATTTTGAATCGGCCGCGTCCAGACGTTGGTCCAGCCGGGCATTTGCAATGCACGATCCATCTCACCGCCAAAGCCCGCCAAACTGTCCGAGTCATGCGGCCACAATAAGAGTGAGCGCGCGAGTTCGTCCGTCAATTGTCGAACCAGTGCATCGAAGCGCGGATGCGGGTCGATCAGGGGCAACTTGGACAACGGCGGCAGACCGTGATGAGCCGCCTCATCGTGCGGCAGCGGTGGCGTCGATCGGACGCGGCGCACATGCTCCTGACTCGCAGCCAGTTCGGTGTCGAGGATCGGCCGCCGCGCAAACGTCTCGTCACTGAGCAGCCTCAACCACGTCGGCACCGCGCGGCGATGCAGCTCGCGGTTAAGTTCGGCCAAGTGAGCCAACCAACGACGCCGATACTCCTGCTTCACCGCGCTGAGCAACCGCGCTTCCAACGTGCTCCGTTCGAGACCGACCAACTCACCGAGCGTCCCGAAGAACTCAGCGACCGCGCCGGCGGAGATGCCTCGCGCCGCATCCGCGTTTTGCAGGAGTTGCTGGCGTTCGAGTCCCTCCAAAATGTGCGGCCACAGCGCGGCAAGGCTCTCGTCGTTGGGAGCCAGCGCCAGTTCGCGAGTCGCTGCGGCGGGGAGTCCTTGTGAGACGGCACCCACGTCGGCGGGAGTCATCGCTCGGACGAGTCGTCCCGCGGCGGAGAGTCCTCGCCCCGCTTGCTCGACGACGACGCGGCTCAATTCAATTTGCAGTTGCGTTTGAAAGGCTTGAGTCAGTTGCCAGGCCGTCTCGCGTTGAATGGCCTCGAACCGGAAGAGCGCGGCGTCGATGATCTCGTGCTGCTCGTCAGGCGGCAGGGCGTCGATGAAGTGTGCTGCGGAGAGTTCCTTCAAAAACCGCGCCGCCATGCGCTCGGCGTCGGCATTGAGCAGACGACGCTTCGGCCAGAGGTCGCGTGCGCGGAACTCGATCATCGTTTCGATCATGTCGAGTGGCGCGGGGTCGAACGGCGTGTCGGCTCGACCCGCCTTGCCCGTCACCATCGAGACCTCGGGGAACCGGCACAGCACCATATTGCGGGCCTTCAGGTCGTCGCCCGACTGTGCGATCGAGGCGCGAGGAATCGTGATCGGCATGTCCATCACCATCCCTTCGTCCAGCGGCATACGCAGTTCCGTGCCGATCGGCCGCATGGTCTGCTCGGCGAATAGTGCGAGTGCGACAAATCCGGCGACTCCCACCACGCGCACCAACGTCGCCCCGCCGGGCTGGCCCCGGTGGCTCGCAGGTTTCTGCACGACTTGTGGTTGTTGTTCCGCTTGTTGTTGTTCCGCCGATTCGAGCGAGGACTTGACCGCGTTGAGCGAGCGAGGGAATAGTGCAAAGACCGGAATCCATCGGGGCCAGCCCGGTGGAGTGGCGACGAACAGAACCAGCACCAACGCTCCAAACAAGACGGCTCGAAACACGAACGGGCTGCCGAACGGAGCCGCAGCCAAGACGAGCGTCATCGCCAAGAGCACGATCAGCGGGGCAGGGCGGTCGAGCAGTGAGGCGAGGATCGGGCGATAGACTCCGATCACGCCGCGTACCACCGCGCTGTCGGTTTCGTCACGCATCCGGCCTCGCACGAGGTACGTGCAGAGGGCCGGGACCAGCGTCACGGCGAGGATCGCGACCGAGACCAACGCCAGCGACTTCGTCCACGCGAGCGGGTGATACATCCGCCCGTCGATGCCGCCGAGCGCGAAGACCGGCGCGAATGAAACGAGCATCACCAGGATCGAACAGAAGACCGGACGGCCCACCGTGCGACAGGCGTCCGCGACCGTGTCTCGCACGTCGCCACAAACCGGCTCGTCC
>JAYUFF010000263.1:0-2357 GCA_043738825.1 Schlesneria sp. | reverse complement strand
TCCTTCACGATCCCGACGCCGGTGTCCTCCACGTCGAACACGATCCAGTCTCCCTCGCGCCGCCAGCGAACCGAGATTCGTCCGCCAGCGGGTGTGTAGTTGATCGCGTTGTCGAGCAGATTGTCTGCGATGGTTCGCAGGCTTTCGAGATCGGCCAGACCCCAGACGGCCTCGGCGGACGCATCCGCCTCCAGCCGCAAGTTCTTCGACTTGGCCACGTCCTGATGTTCGTCCACGCACTCGCGCAGGACCGCTCCGATTTCGATGGCCTCCAGTTCAAAGGCATGTTCGTCGGACTCCATTCTTCCCAGTTCGAGCAGTTCGAGGATCAAGGTGTGCAGGCGATCGGCCTGCTCGCCAATGCGGCTGACAAAGCCTCGATTGATCTCGGGGTCTTCGAGTCCCCCGTCGAGCAGCGTCTCGGCATAGGCCGAAATCGCGGCGAGCGGTGTCTTCAATTCGTGAGAGACATTGGAGACGAACTCGCGTCGCAGGTTTTCGAGTCGCCGCAGATCGGTCACGTCGTGCAGTACGATCACCGCACCAGACGATGGCTCACCGGGGAGCCGCGACATGACGGCCGCCAGCGTCGAGTGAGTCCTCGGAACTTCGATCTCGATCCGCTGTTGCTCGCCACCCTCCAGCGTTTGCCTGACCAACTCCTGCACCTTTGGCAACCGCACGACCTCCCACAGCGGACGGCCGATCAGCCCCTGCGGCTTCAGGTCGAGCAATCGAATCGCGGCCGTGTTGGCGAGCAGAATCCGCTCTTGCGCATCGACGGCGATCACGCCTTCGACCATCGCTTCGAGCACGATCGCCAGTTGCTGGTTGTTCTGGTCGAGCGACTCGCGCCACTGTTCCAACTCGGTGATGCGGGCCGTCACGCGCTGACTCATCGCGCGGAACGAGGTGACGAGTCGCTCGGGATACGGCTGCAAATCCAGCGAGAGTTCCAACGGAGCGTCTCCCGTGGCGAGTCGCTCGGTGGCCAGTGTCACATTGTCCAACGGAACGGCAACTCGCTGCGTGACCCAGCGTGCGACCCAGTACCCGACAACGCCGATACCTGCGAGGACCGCCACACAGCGCCAGCACCAGGCGGACCACTCACCGTTCGGAGATGGAGATGGAGGCGGCCCGCAAATCCATGCTCCGGCCAACACGCATAACGACGCGATGACAATGAAGAACGCGAAGACTCGCCAGAACACTCGCGTTGAAAGCATGAACAGTTTCCGGCGGTTGACGGTCCTTCCAGAGCGGCCCTATGCTACCGACCACTCCGCCGGGGGCAACCAAGTATGAAGACCATCCTGGAACGCATTTCAAAACTAGCCCGACGCGCAAGCGAGGGCTGACCATTCGATGTATCCGAAGCCCTCGCTTGCGCGTCGGGCTAGTTCTTACTGAAGTACCCCAATCTCCCTCCATATTGCACAGGAAAGACACCATGAAATTCGCCGCCTTTCGTTTCGGAATTGTTGCCATCACATTGAGTCTGCTCGCGGGTGCCGCCAGCGCCGCGGATGCCGTGGATCTGAAGGTCGGAGACGCCGCGCCGGTGTTCTCGGTGAAGGATGACTCGGGCAAGGACTGGAAGTCGGCCGATCACGTCGGCAAGAAAATCGTGGTCGTCTATTTCTATCCGGCCGACTTCACCGGCGGCTGCACCAAGCAAGCCTGCGGCTTCCGTGACGACATGGCCAAGCTGTCGAGCAAGGATGTCGAAGTCGTCGGTGTGAGCGGCGATTCGGTGAAGACGCATGAACTGTTCAAGCAGCACCACAACCTGAACTTCGCGCTGCTGGCCGATGTCGATGGCAAAGTCGCCGAAAAGTTTGGTGTCCCCTGCACGCTCGGCGAAGCCACCGCCAAGGTCAAAGTCGATGACAAGGACCAATCGTTCGTCCGTACCGCCACCATCAAGCGCTGGACTTTCGTCATCGACAAGAACGGGAAGATCGCCGCCAAAAACTCGGAAGTCAAAGCGGCCGAAGACAGCAAGGCGATCCTCGAACTCGTCGAGAAGCTCAAGTAATTGCCAGACAAGGTGAGCCTCCTGACAGAGTTGTTCAGAACGCCGTTCGGCGGCAACGACGACTTGGTGAATTCATGAACACGAAAACTCCAACGACGTATTTGACGCCTACGATAGGCCGACCGACACGTGAAAGTCTGTCGCAAGCTCTCGACTTCATGCCCCCTTCGCGCTTCGCTGACTATGTGTGCCAACTCTATGACTTTGCCAAAGGCGATCCTAGTGCCCTGTCAGGTCTTGATTTTTGGGTAGAGCCGCTTGAGTCTGACTCGAGCGTCTTCAAGTTGAAAGTGCCAGTCGATGCCGCGTTGTTTGG
>JAYUFF010000262.1:0-6240 GCA_043738825.1 Schlesneria sp. | reverse complement strand
GTGGCCTACGAAGTGCAGGAACTCAAGGTCGATCTTGGCCAGCAGGTGCAAGCGGGACAGTTGCTCGCGATGTTGTCCAATCACCATTCGCTCTATCTCGAAGGTCATGCCTTCAAGCAGGAAGCTCCCTTCCTGGAGCAGGCGGCTCAAAATGGCTGGCCGATCCAAGTTGAGTTTGCCGAGGACGACAGTCAGCGCTGGCCACCGCTGGACCAGACGTTTCAGATTCGGCATCTCGCCAATACCATCGACACCGTCAGTCGCACGTTTGATTTCTTCATCCCGTTGCTGAACCAATCGCGAGGCTACGAAAAAGACGGCCAGACGTTCGTGGTCTGGCGATTCCGGCCGGGCCAGCGTGTGCGACTGCACGTCCCGGTGGAAGAACTCAAGGACGTGATCGTGCTGCCCTCCGCCGCCATCGTGCGCGAAGGGCCGGAAGCCTACGTCTTCCGGCAAAACGGCGACCTCTTCAACCGCATCGCAGTGCATGTCTTGTACGAGGACCGCTTGAACGTCGTACTGGCCAACGACAAGAGCCTCACACCAGGGGTGTATCTCGCTCAGAGTTCGGCGGCGTCACTCAATCGCGTCCTCAAGGCCCAGGCCGCCAGCGGCGTTCGCGCCGATGTTCATGTTCACGCCGACGGCACCGTTCACGCAGCTCATTGATTTTTGATTGATGATTTTTGATTTTCGATTGGGGGACAGGCGATGAACGAGGTGGAGTTGAAGCAGCGGACGAAGCAGTTCGCTTTGCGCGTGATGAAATTGGTCGGGGCGTTGCCGGAGAATTCTCTGGGACGGCCGATTGGGAACCAGTTGGTTCGCAGCGGCACAGCAATCGGCGCGAATTACCGAGCCGCTTGTCGAGGTCGATCCAAAGCCGAGTTCGTCGCGAAGCTCGGAGTTGTCGTCGAGGAAGCCGACGAGAGTGCGTACTGGTTGGAACTGATCATCGAAGGCGAACTCCTCGCTCGCAAACTCGTCGAACCGCTCCTCCAAGAAGCCAACGAACTGACCGCGATTATGGTGGCGTCGCGAAAGTCCGCGATGTCTTCAATCGAAAATCAAAAATCGAAAATCAAAAATGCTTAACGCTGTGATTCGCTTTGCTCTTCGCTACCGCATGCTCGTCGTCGTGATGAGTCTGGCCTTGCTGGTCTACGGCTCGTACCTGGCGACGACGTTGCCGATCGACGTATTCCCCGATCTGGACCGGCCGCGCGTCATCATCATCACCGAGTGCCCTGGCCTCGCGACCGAAGAGGTCGAGACGATGATTACCCAACCCATCGAGGTCGCACTGCTGGGTGCCAGCGGCGTGCAGGCGGTGCGGAGTCAGTCCACCGCCGGACTGAACGTGATCTACATCGAGTTCAACTGGGACACCGAGATTCGTGCCGCTCGGCAAACGGTGCAGGAACGGTTGGGGACGCTGGCCGGTGTGCTGCCCGAAGGCATTCGTCCGCAGATGACTCCGCCCGCATCCATCATGGGTCAGATCGTCATTGCCGGTATCTATCGCCAAGGTGGACCGAGCGGCGGCGAATTGGTGCCGGTTGGCCGGACGGGACTGCTTGCGGAATTAGTGCTGGGCGACAAGGAGTCGCCCCAAGTTCTGTGCTGGCGACCGGTGGATCGTCACCGACCGGACTCATGGGAAGCCGTGAAGATCGAAAAGTTTGAGTGGGGAGTCGCACCGCCGTGTGCGGCATCGGGTGACTTGGGTCACTGCGACGAGCACGATCATCGCGCGACGCTGACCATCGCCGGTCAGTCACACGATGTGCGATTTCCGTCAGCCGCCGAGCAGCAGATGTCGCTGCGAACGATGGCCGACTGGGTCATCCGACCGCGATTGCTGAAAGTCACCGGCGTCGCGGAAGTCTTCATCCAAGGCGGCGACCGCAAGCAGTATCAGGTACTCATTGATCCGGCGGCGCTCTTGGAATACGACGTGACGTTGCAGGATGTCGAGCAGGCATTGAGAGACAGCAACATCAACACGAGCGGCGGCTTCGCCGTGACGGGCGAAACCGAGCGTCCCATTCGCGTGCTGGGCCGCTTGGGTCCGGACTCGCGCCAAGTTCAGGACGACTTGCGTAAAGTGCCCATCAAAATTCATTCCGACCGGTCGGTCCTGCTGAGTCAGGTGGCCCAGGTCGTGGAAGGGCCGCAGTTCAAACGGGGTGACGGCAGCGTCAACGGCCGCGCCGGTGTCGTCTTCACCATCGTCAAGCAGCCGCATGTCGATACCCGCTCGTTGACAGATCGGCTGGAACAAGCCTTGAAGGAATCCGAAGCCTCGTTGACGGCCGACATCGTCATCAACTCGGAGTTGTTCCGGCTGAAGAACTTCATCGATCGAGGCATCTTCAACGTCGGCGAAGCACTCGTCATCGGGGCCGTGCTGGTGCTCATCATTCTGTTTCTGTTCCTGCTCAACTTCCGCACGACGTTCATCACACTGACGGCCATCCCGTTGTCGTTGGTGATGACGACGCTCGCGTTCCGCTTAATCGGCTACCTGACGGGGACGCATCTCTCCATCAACGTCATGACGCTCGGTGGCATCGCCGTCGCGATGGGCGAACTCGTGGACGACGCGATCGTCGATGTCGAGAACATCTTCAGACGCCTCAAGGAGGCGAATTTTCGATTTGCGATTGAGGATTTTCGATTGGAAGACAAAGAAGGCGCGGCGAACGGTGCCGCCCCGTCTGCGATTTCAATCGAAAATCAAAAATCAAAAATCAAAAATCGAAACCTCCAGGTGGTCTATGAGGCGAGCAAAGAGATCCGCAGCGCGATCGTCTTCGGGACCGCGGTCGTCATCCTCGTGTTTCTGCCACTGTTCGCGTTGTCAGGGGTTGAGGGTCGCCTGTTCGCACCGCTCGGCGTGGCCTACATCGTGTCGATTCTGGCATCGTTGATCGTATCGCTGACGGTGACGCCCGTGCTGTCGTACTACCTGTTGCCGCAATCGAAGGCGACTCACGCGGAACACGACGGGCTGTTGCTGCGATTCTTGAAATGGGCAGCCAGTTACCTGATCCGACTCAGCATGGCTCGACCGGGTTGGCTCTTGGTGGTGACGTGGTTGCTGGTCGGATATGCCGCGTGGGAGATGGCTCAACTCGGTCGAAACTTCCTGCCGCAGTTCGATGAGGGAAGCGTGCAGGTCAACGTCACTCTGCCGCCGGGCTCGTCACTGCAAGCGTCCAATCAAACGGCCAAGTCCATCGACGCCAAGTTCCGAAACATGCAGAAGTCCGAGAAGAATCCCAAAGGGGAGATCATTCATTTCGTCCGCCGCACGGGGCGGGCCGAGATGGACGAGCACGCGATGGCGGTCAGCGCCAGTGAGTACATCCTGAGCATGAATTCCGAAAGCGGCCGTCACCGCGAAGAGATCCTCAAGCAAATCCTGGCGGAACTGCGCGAGGAAGCGCCCGGCGTGGACATCGAGGTCGAGCAGCCGCTCGCGCACCTCATCAGCCACATGGTCTCGGGCGTGTACGCTCAAATCGCGATCAAGATCGTCGGCGATGACATCGACACGTTGCAGCAACTGTCCGAGCGAGTGAAAACCACGATTCAAAGTGTTCCAGGCGTCACGCCGCCCGTGGTCGAGGCGATTCGTCAGACGGAGGAACTGCACATTCGACTGCGATCGGACGACTTGGCATTCCACGGACTGACGCGCGCCTACGTTGCTCAAATCCTACAAACGGCGTTGCAGGGCGAAGTCATCTCACAAGTCTTGGAAGGTCAGCGGCGGTTCGACCTGCTGGTGAGGTTGGAAGAAAGCTATCGCACCGACTACGCGAACCTTGGCCGATTGCGGATCGATCTGCCGAACAATCGCGGCCAGATCGAGCTTCGTGAACTGGCCGACATCGGCGAAGGAGCCGGTCCCAACTCGATCAATCGCGAGAACGCCCGCCGACGCATCGTCATCCGCTGCAACACGCAAGATCGCGACCTCGCCAGCGCCGTCGCGGAAATCCAACAGCGAGTGTCGAGTCAGGTCACGCTTCCCGAAGGCTACTTCATCGAATACGGCGGCCAGTTTGAGAGCCAACAGCGGGCGACGACCCTCATTCTCATGCTTGCGGCCGTCTCGGTGGTCGGCATGTTCGTCGTTCTGATGCTGCTGTACCCGTCAGTGCGGATCGTCTTGCAAATTCTCAATGCCCTGCCGACCGCATTCATCGGCGGCGTGCTGGCTCTCGTCATCACGCAACAATCACTGACAGTCGCCAGCCTCGTCGGCTTCATCTCGCTCGGCGGCATCGCGGTCCGCAACGGCATCTTGCTCGTGACCCACTACTTCCACCTGATGAAGGAAGAAGGCGAAGCCTTCACCCAAGACATGGTCATTCGCGGCAGCTTGGAACGCCTCGCCCCCGTGCTGATGACGGCTCTGACGGCCGGTATCGGACTCGTACCACTCGTACTCGGTGGCCAAGAGCCGGGTCGTGAAATCCTGTACCCCGTGGCCACGGTGATACTCGGCGGACTCGTGACCTCGACCTTCTGCGAGTTCCTGATTCACCCCGGCCTGTTCTGGAAGTTCAGCGGCAAGGACGCCGACGCACTCGTGCATCGTTCGATTGCCGATTTTTGATTTTGGATTTTCGATTTGGAGAACTGCGGGGGTGTTCATTGCGCATCATTGCCTTCAATCGAAAATCCAACATCGAAAATCCAAAATTCCCCCAGCCTCGTTCTCGGAAGGAAACCTCGCCATGACCCGCTTCTCATTGTGCTCCGGTCTGCTGCTCACGCTGACGTTCGCCCTCGGCTGTGACAACGCTAAGCCCCCCGCGCCTACCATTCCGAAGCCCTCCGCTGCTTCGACCACGCCAGCCAAAGACGATCACGCCCACGGACACGCTGCTCACGGAGCTGGCCCGCATGAAGGGGCAGTCGCCGATTGGGGCGGCGGCAAATTTCACGTCGAGTTCACCGTGGACCACGACAAGCAAGAGGTCACCGTCTACGTGCTGGGCAGCGACGAGAAGTCCGCCTCGCCAGTCAAGGCCACCGATGGCAAGCTGCTGCTGAACATCAAGGAACCGTCGTTCCAGGTCGATCTGGTTGCGATGCCACTCGATGGCGAGCCGGAAGGAACCGCCTCACGCTTTGTCGGCAAGCACGAAAGCCTCGGCAAAGTCCAAGAGTTCTCCGGCACCATCAGCGGCGAAGTCGAAGGCACGCCTTACACTGGTGACTTCAAAGAAGAACCGCACGCCGATCACGAGAAGAAGTAGCCACCACCCCGTTGGTTGAGTCAGTCCTCAAGGATCAGAATCATGTGGTGGACAATCGTGAAAGCAACGATCTCGGCGGCGGTCATCGTGGCCGTTGCCGAGCTTTCCAATCGCTTCCCTCGACTGGGAGCGTTACTCCTCACGCTGCCCATCGTCAGCATCCTGGCCTTCGTCATGAGCTGGCAACAACACCAGGATTTGCCTGCCATCTCGCGACTCGCCAGAGAGACTCTGATTCTGGTGCCGCTGGGTCTGCCCTTCTTCCTGCCTCTGGCATTCGCAGACCGCTTGGGCTTGGGATTCTGGTCCGCGTCAGCACTCGGTCTCGTTTTGGCCTCGCTCTCCATCGGAGCGTGGTTCGCATTCGGGCCACGCGGCACATGACCTTCGTTTCCTTCTGTTCCAGATTTGGTTGCGGCTCAAGCCCGCGCCGGGAAAGCTGTGGTCCGCCTTTCGCCTGCTTCCGAAAGACGCGAGCAATGACAGGAGCCGCAGCCTCGTGGTTCAGCCAGTTGATTTTGACAGGTTTTGGTTCTTGTGCCACAACTGGGGTCGCGGGGGGCGAGCTGTTGAGGGGTGAGTCATGGGCCTGGGTGCCACATCGGTGGTGCGACTGACCGACGGCGAGCGGATCGTCCTCGTGTAGGACAACCTCCACACCCACAAACCCGCCTCGCTGTTTGAAGCCTTCCCTCCCGCAGCAGCGCGACGACTGATCGACCAGCGGGAGCTTCATGACACCACGCCCCAACAGGGCCGTTGGCTCGCGGCCGTTGAATGAACGCGCGGCCGAGATCGAATTGGGGATCCTCCCGCGACAAGGCCTCGATCGCCGGATGGCCGACAGGCCCACCGCTCACCCTGCAAACCGAGGTCGCCGCCGAACAACAGACTCGCAATGCCCCGCTGGTGCCGGGCAATCACCAGTTTCCAAGTTGGGTGGGTCGAGTCTTCGAGGCCC
>JAYUFF010000261.1:0-2364 GCA_043738825.1 Schlesneria sp. | reverse complement strand
GTGCCAATCAGTCCGGAAAATGTTCCCGCTTTGATCGGCCTCCCGTCCCAGCGCCGAAAAACCCGATTGGTCGCTGGCCCCCAAGAGGTGATCGTGACTGCCGAGAAATCCTTGGACAGCGAATCTGCAGTGGCCTCGTGATCAGGAAGTGCGACCCAGGCCGCCGTCGCATCCGTGGCCGCCCCTCCCATCTTGGTACTCACGGGGAAGCGCATTTGGAAGTGGACACGATCCGTCCAAAAGTCCTGTTGCACGGTCTCTGTGCGGAGGCCGGGCTTTTTGGCCAGGAAGCGTTTCATGCTGTCGGCGCTGCCTTTAGCTTCCGCTCGATCAGTCGCACTCGACGTTGGGTCCGCCGCAATCTTCTCGTGCTGCTCCAACATCCCCTCGTAAACCCGACGCATGTTCGGAGTCTCGGTGCTTGTTCGTTTCCATTGCACCCGCAGTGTCTGTGCCTGGAGCGCATTCTGCCGATACAGCGATTCCAATTCGGCAGTCGTCGCGTCGATGGACAGGAGGGCGAAGCATAACAGCAACATCTGGATCACTCCTCCGATACAGAAACCACTTCTCTCCAAACTTGGAGAGAAGTGGGGTTTGATGTCGAACCGGAATCATCGTTCCCGGCCGCAATGAGAAACCGCAGCCGATGTCGGCCCGTTCCAAGGCCGTCACAATTGTTCGCCGACCATCATTGGCAGTCTGAGCATTCATAAATACTGGTTGTTGCTGAGCAAGCAGCGCCACACGCATTAATCGCCATTTGCCCATTGGCGCGAAGTACCCACGCCGTCGGCACACATGGATCTGGCTGTTTCGGGCCACCGCATACGACTCCGCCGTAGTAGTCACTGCACGTCCCCGGACCCGTCACACAACCCTTCTTGACCCCCGCAGCACCACAGCCAGCGGCCCCCGCGACTGTTGTGCAGGCCGTTGCCGCACCGTTCACCCCGCATGTATTGGGAACGCACGCAGTGCAAGTTCCGGCACCCACCGTGCAGATCTTTCCGCCGACACCGCCAACCAATCGCCGTTGCTCCGCCTCGCTGATTCGTCCCGACGAAAAAACTGGTTGAGCGGCGAAAGCCCAACCGGTGAGTGCCAGCACTGCCACGCCTACCGCACAATTACGCAATCGCATCGTCATGGCCTACTCCTCTTCGTTTTGACACAGGTCTGTTTGCGACGACGGGCAAATTCCCGCCCGCAATGGCGGCACAGTATTTGCGCCGCCGCCGCCGCAGTCAAGGATGCCGCAATACGCCGCAACAAAACGGCGGGGTGGCCGGGGTTGGAGCGCTTGAACTTACCCACATCTTTGGTTCATTGCAGTATAGCCTCTGATGGCGAGCAGGAGTTTGTCGAGGCCGCGCCAGAGGGTGATCCAGCCGGGGTTGCCGTCGCGTTTTCTCATGAGGAAGCCGCCGAGGCCCGCGAGGTGGCGGAAGAAGTCTCGGACTGTGATCAGCTTTCGCTTGCGGAGGGCACCGAGCATCTTCAGCCAGATTTTGGGGACCACTCGTTCAGCGGGAAGATCGGGTGATGTGGTGGCGACCGTCTTCAGTTGCAGCAGACGCACCGCCAGTACGCAGGTAAAGCCCGCGACCGCTTCGAGGCGATGGGCTTCCATGAACTGGCGCGATTCGAGGCGGCAGCCGGTTTTGATCGCCTTGTGGAATTCTTCGATGAGCCAGCGGCGTTCGTAGTACTCGATGATCTGCCACGCGTCGTCGAACGAGGTCACGGGGAGCGAGGTCCACAGAACCCAGTGCAGCGGTGAGACTCCTTGCGGCGGATCGACCTCGCGCGTTTCGACGACCCATTGCGTCAGTTCTTGGAAGCCTATTTGGCGCTGGTATTTCGTCCGTCGCTTGGGACGACGAATGGTCACCCGCGCGAAGCGGACTTGCAGGCGGGCCGTTCGCGCCTCGTGATCCTTCGTCGCGCCGACCGACAGCGTGTACGTGCCGGAGAGCGGCTGCTTCGCGAGCACCGCGCGCAGTGACAGACGCTTCGCACCGTCACGATCACCGACCTGTTCTTCGTCGGCCTCTTCGACCACGCGATGCAACTGCGCGGCGCGGATCACCCAGTCGGTGCGCTGCGCGCGGCAGTGGCAGAAGACGTCGAGGTTGTCCGCACCGCGATCGAAGACGTGAACGAAACGAACTCCTTCGGCAGGCGGTCCGACCAGCTCGACCACGCGGCCCCAGACCTCGGACTCGCGCGATCGTTGCAGCTTCTGGTACGAGTTCTCGTCCTTCGGCACAGGGCGGGGTGGCCCGGCTTGAGCGTTCTCAATAATGTGAGTCGTGCCACTGCTTCGGAGTCCTCGGAGAAGCAGTGCTGATGAGGTGTCGA
>JAYUFF010000260.1:0-2365 GCA_043738825.1 Schlesneria sp. | reverse complement strand
CGTTGACGATGTACAAGTCCATGTGAGGATCGAAGTCCCACATGTAGCGCCGCCGTCCGCCTTTCGCCGCCTCTTCTCGCGCGGCCAGTTCGGTCTCGTCGATCTTGGGATCAGTGTGGCTGGAGGCGAACAGAATCTTCGAGCCATCCGGTGTGAAGTAGGCACACGTCGTCCGGCCTCGCCCGGTACTGAGCAATCGCGGCGTCTTCTCGTCCAACTTCTGCACGTAGATCTGATAGAAGGGATAGCCGACCGGATACGCCTGATAAACGATCGCGTCTCCCGACGGCGAGAAGTAGCCTTCGCCCGCCCGAGGCAACCCAAACGTCACCTGCCGAATGTTGGCCAAGTGTTTCGCTTCGGCCACCGAATCAGTCTCGACAGGCGGCGCGGTCAACAACGCAATCAGCAACGGCAGCATGCAGAAAGTCTCCGGGATCGAACTTCAAAACTAGCCCGACGCGCGAGCGAGGGCTTCGGTTGTCTCGAATGTTCAGCCCTCGCTCGCGCGTCGGGCTAGTGTGAGTCGTTCCAAGACCACGTCAAACGTTAGTCCAAATCGTTGCGGAAGTATAAGCCCCGGCCCAGCCCATCGCGAGTCGCACAAACTTCCCGAGAGTTCGACCATTCCCCAGACGCCAATTGCGTCGCCCCGCGCGCGACGCCTAGAATCGTGGCCGAAATCATCCTCGCCCTCCAAGGCGAGACGCCTCAGCCACGTTGTCCGCCGAGTCCGCCATGAAGCTCGATCTTTCAAACACCTTCCTTAACGGAGCCGAAGATGTAACGGCGGCACTGGCTCCGCAGACCGCGCGCGCTCGATGGGGACGGCGCGCGGTGCTGATTGCGATCATGTTGCCGGTCGTCGGCTATCTCGTCCTGATCGGGTCGGCCTTGCGAGACCAGTTTCGTCCGGCGATCAGCCCGCTCAGCGACGGATGGTTCCGCGTCTCGGATCGCGATCGAAAGTTTGAGGTCGAATTGCCAGCCTACCCGACCCGACGAACCGTCAGTTCGCAGGTGGAATATCACCTGTACGTCGGCCTGCAATACAACGTCAGCGTGCGAAGCGACTCGGTCGCGCGGCAACTCCTCAACAAAACGGCGACGAAAGTTTTACAGGAAGCCACGCAGGCGAGCAGCACTCAGGAACAGGTCACGGTGCTTGGGGTCGGCGTGCTAGACGCGAAGACGCACTGGATCGAATCGAAAATCGACATCAGTGGCGTCGGCGGTCAGTACTCGATCCGTCGCCGGTTGATGATCCACGACAAGCAGCTCCTCGAAGTGACCTTGACCGGGCCGGTGGGCGAAGTGATGGCAGCGGACGCCACGCGGATCATGAACTCCGCCAAATGGCTCAGCCGCTGAGTTCGAGTTCTGCGTTTTATTTTGGACTGCGGCGATTCATCGCCGCTTTGTTTTCTCATGCTGTTCGGATTTGTGGAGAGACAGCACCGCACGCGGGCTTGTCACAAATGTGTTGGCCAGGCAAGAAATGAAAGCGGTGATAAATCCCCGCACTCCAAAAGGTGCAAAAGTCGAACTGAGATCGTCCTGCCGCACAGAATCGTTATCTGCCTGAGTCTCCATCCATGTCGTTCAACGCCGTGCCCGCCAGTCCCACCGCATCTGTTCGACCTCGCCCGCGCATCGGCGTTTGGCTGGCCGTCATCGCGGCGTGCTTGCTGCTCCCCACGATGATCGTGTTCGTGGATGAGACCGAGTTCGTCCTCGTCGAACGCTTCGGGCGCATTGTCGCCGTCTACGATCAGCCTGCGCAGCGCGGCTTGCAGTTCAAGGGACCGTGGCCCGTCGAGACGATGCGTCGGTTTGACCGCCGCCTGCAACTGCTGTCGCCTGCCGGACGCGAAGCCTTCACGCGCGACCGCAAGAACGTGACGGTCGAGGCTTACGTGGCGTGGCGGATCGCCGACGGAGCGGCCAGCGCGACGCTGCTCGAACGTCCCGCCGTTCGTTTCTTCCGCAGTCTCGGCGGTGTCGAGGTCGCCGAGGCACGACTGACCAGCCGGTTGCAGTCGATCCTCACTGAACGAGTCGGCCAGGCCGAGTTGACTGAGTTACTCATTGCCTCCGATTCCGAAGCGGCTCCTGCCGATGGAGCCGGGCCGTTGGAGAAGCTCTCGGCCGACATTCAGCATGAGTTGATGCAGCGCTCCGATGAACAAGAGACGTTGCGCGACCGACTCGGCATCGAAATCGTGGACGTACGAATTCGGCGACTCAACCTGCCGACCGGCAACATGCAGGCGGTGTTCGAGCGGATGCGCAGCGAACGTCAAAAGATCGCCGAACGTTACCGCAGCGCGGGTCTCGCCGAGAACCGCATGATCCGCAGTCAGGC
>JAYUFF010000259.1:0-6249 GCA_043738825.1 Schlesneria sp. | reverse complement strand
TTCGACGTGGCCGTGCGAGGAACTGAAGGCTGTTTCCCACTCTCACGGCCACGTCGAAGCTCCGTGACCGTGGCACCCAATACCCCAGATTCAACAAGGCGATGGCCCTGTTCGCGGAAGACCGGGACTCCGCGCACTCCGTCCGCGTCATCAGCCACTCCACGAAAGGATCGAACGTTGACCGAACCATCGCCTCTGACGCTGCGTGACCTGCAAAGTCTGATCCGGCAAATGTACGGAGCGAAAGACGAAGCGCGGGGTGTTGAGGGAACCTTCATGTGGTTGATGGAAGAGGTCGGCGAACTGGCGGCCGCGCTGCGCGAGGGGACTCACGAAGAGCTGGCTCTCGAATTCGCCGACGTGTTGGCGTGGCTGGCCACGATTGCAAATGTGGCCGGCGTGGACCTCGAAGCGGCGGTGAGAAAGAAGTACGGCAACGGTTGCCCCGGTTGCGGTCAGTTCCTTTGTCAGTGCGACATCAGCGCCAAGCCGTGATCGAGCGGCAACGGCCCTCGCTGATTGACACATTGCGAGCAGTGGGCCTACGATTCTCTCCATCGTTCACGGATGCTGTTCCTGTCTTTCGTGGTCATCAACATGTCGTTGCCAGGGTTGAATTGCTCCTCCCACTTCGCTGTTCCGTTCTACTTGGCAGTGCTGGTGAGTGCCTTGAGCACCACCGCAGGGAGTGCCGAAAAGGTCAAGGTCAATGACTCCATCAAGCGCGGTCAGACTTATTTGCTACAGCAACCGAAGTCCGGTGCGGAAGGAAGTTTGACGTGCTACGCCCTGATCAAGTCGGGCATCGACAAACAGCATCCCGACGTGTTGAAGCAGGTGCAGGAGGTTGTCGCCAAGTGTCGAACCGTGGGCTACCAGCCGGGATTGCAGCACATCTACGAAGCGGGAGTGGACGCCATGCTGCTGGAGGCGGTCGATCCGGTCGCCTTCAAGCCGCAGCTTCAATTGATCGCCAACTTTCTGATCTCACGGCAGCTCGCCTGTGGCGGCTGGTACTACCCAACTGAGGAGCGGTTGAATCAAGGTGACACGAGCATCACACAGTATGCGGTGCTCGGTTTGTGGGCGGCTTCGCGGGCCGGAGTCGAAGTGCCAATCGAAGTGTGGGAGAAGACGGCTCAGTGGCTGATGCAGAGTCAGTGTCCTGACGGCGGCTTTGCCTATCATCCGTCCGGCGAGCTCAAGTCAACCATTACCATGACGGCGGCCGGCTCGGGATCACTGCTCATCATTCGTCGTGAGCTGTTCGGCAGCGGCGAAGTAAGCGACCCGGCTCGTCCCGGTGGTCCCGCACCAGCGACGCGTCGATTCGGCGTGCTGGAACGAGCGGTCGATGAGCCAAAGCCCGAAGCTCCCAAAGTGAAGACCACGCCCACTCTTTCCAAGTCAGCGGTCGACAAGACGATTAAGGAAGGTCTCCAGTGGTCTACCGTTCACTTTGGCGAACGGAGTACGGAGTGGGTCTGCTATTACTTGTACGGCATCGAGCGCATGGCCGCGCTGCTCGATGTGGAGAAGATTGGAGCTCACGACTGGTATGACGACGGGGCCACGGAACTGCTCAAGCGGCAGCTTCCGGACGGAAGTTGGAATGACCAGACCAGACCCATTCCGTCTACGTCGCTGGCAATCCTGTTTCTGACCAAGGCGACTTCGACGATCCTCCCAAAACCCAAACGAGCGGTACTCGTGGGGGGAGGGCTGCTGGCCGGTGGCCGAGGCTTGCCGGACAACCTCGACGCGGTGCAGGTCAAAGACGGACAGATTGCAGCCCGCAAGCTGCAAGGCCGGGTCGATAGTTTGCTGGCAGACCTCGAACAATCGAGCGATGCCAAAGTTGAGGACGTTCAGGCGGCGGTGGTCGAAGCGGTGCAACTGAATCGCCCCGAGGACTTGATCGGCCAGGTCGATCGCTTGAAAAAGCTGGCGACCGATACGCGAGTCGAAGTTCGGCGCACGGCCATGTGGGCGTTGGGACGCACCGGTAACATCAGCGTCGCACCGCTGTTGATTCGTGGGCTGACTGATGTTGATGAATCGGTCATGCGCGAGGCGAGCCTCGGCTTGAGCATCCTCAGCCGCAAGCCCGAGGGCTGTGGGCTGCCGCTCGATCCAACCGACGGACTGAAGGAGGATGCCTCAACCGAGGAACGGCAGACGCATCTCGACAAGTGGGGGAAGGAATCCGCCAACCTCTGGCAAAAGTGGTATCTCAAAGTCCGGCCTTACGGCGAACGAGACGATCGAACGCTGCTCAAAAGAAAATCCTAGAGGCGGTTTCAAAACCCGGTTCTGAGGTAGCCACGTTCGCCAGAACGTGGGGATTTCGCGGGATTTCCCACGTTCTGGCGAACGTGGCTACGGTTTTGAAACGGCTTCTAGTGAAACCAATTTGACTCGGACGCTCGCAGCGTCAGGAGCACTGAATGCATCATGTCCACCAAACCCAACACCATCGTGACTCCCGTCCTCAAGACGACTCCCTACGACCGGGTCAGTTCGTGGTCGATGGTCTTGTTTGCGGCGATCGGCATCGTGTGCCTGGGCGTCGTGTCGAAGTGGCTGGCCGATCGTTTGCCTCCGCCGCCGGAAGGGGTGTCGATGGAGTTGGTCGAGTTGCCCGGCGGCTTCGAGGATGGAACGCCCGGCGAAACACTGCGGGTCGATTCTCCGCTGCCCGAGGTGCGCGATGCCGCTCCCGTCGAAGAGGTCTCGGATCGCGTGGAGATCGCCGAGGCGCTTTCGACCGTGGCCACCGCGACGGAAACGGGCGTTGGCTTGGCGGTCGGAGCCGAGCAGTCTCAGCCGCAGTTCGACTCCGGCATCGAAAACAAAGGCCGTCCGGGAAGCGCGAAGGGAACGGGCAAAAAGGGACTCGGTGTGGGTGGGGGAACCGGAGGCTTTCCGCGTGAGCAACGATGGTTCGTGCGTTTTGGAGACAAGGCGGGACTCGACGAGTATGCCAAACAACTCGGCTTTTTCGGCGTGGAGCTTGGTGCGCTCTTGCCCGATGGTCGGCTGGCCTATCTCTCGAAGTTGAACCAGCCCGTTCCCGAGGTTCGCTATGTGAAGACCGGGAAGGACGAACAACGCCTGTACATGACGTGGCAGGGTGGCGATCGCCGCAGTGCCGACGTGGACCTCTTCAAACGGGCGAGCATCGAACTGCGAGGCGACACGCCCATCTTCCATTTCTATTCCAAAGCGACCGAATCCAAACTGGCCCAACTCGAACGCGATTACAAGAACCGCCCCGTGGGCCAGATTCGCCGCACGTACTTCGCCGTCGAGGTGGCTGGCGGCGGCTACCAGTTCGCCGTCACACGTCAGATTTATTTCCAGTGAGTTCGTTTCTGTTCGAGTTGTCGAGGGTTCTGAAGTCCGGCTTAGCCTTGTTAGCCGGACTTCTCTAAGTGTGGGCACGTCTCGAAGAGAAGTCCGGCTTTCGGAAAAGCCGGACTTCAGGCCTGCCCGCCGTCGCGCGTCGGTGATTGAGAACGTCATCGCCGTTCTGTAGCATCGCCCCGCATTCGTGTCCGAGATCGGTTGGCCAAGGAGTTGAGATGCATACCACCGTACTGGTCAAATGGCTGGAGAAGTTCAGTTATGGATTCCTCGCCCTCAATTTTCTGTGGGGAATGTACTGCGTGATCCTGAACTGGCGGCGTTTGTCGCAGCTTCGGTTTCGCTCGGTCGAGACCGAGGCGGCGTTCCTCGACGAATTGCAGGGGCATCTGCAAAAGAAGGACTACGACTCGGCGGCCAAGCTCTGCGACTATGACTTTCGCGCCCTGCCCCGTCTCGTCCTGTTGATGATCGCCAACCGAGGGCAGGAGTTTCACCAGCTTCGTCAGCGGGTCTCGACCTCCATGCAGCGCGACATCCTGGCGGACCTCGAATACCGGGTCAGTTGGATCGTCACCGTCATCAAGAACGGGCCGCTGCTCGGTCTGTTCGGAACCGTGCTCGGGATGATGGCCGCGTTCGGGCGCATCGGCACCGGCGAGAAGATCCAACCCTCGCAGATCGCCGACGAAATTAGTATTGCCCTGATCTGCACGGCGATGGGTCTGGGGACGGCCATCCCGTTGGGATACATTCTGTCCAGCATGTCGATTCGGCTGAGACTGCTTCAGGAGTCGCTGGCCTCCAGCCTGACGCAGGTGCTCGAACACTTCCGCTCTGCGTCCTGACGCGGGTTGATCTTAGACCGGCTGTATTTCTCCCTCCCCTCGGCGGGGAGGGCCGGGGAGGGGGAAGGATCAAGTGGCGGACATCAACTCTCAATCATCCCCCCACCCTAACCCTCCCCACCGAGGGGAGGGAACAAGAGTGAGCGTTGGGAAGTTATTACGGCCCGTTCTTCGTATTTCATCTCTGAACTTTCATCTCTGACCTTTCAACGCAACGACCGGAGCCGCGCATGACCACGAACTCGCCGAGCCTCGACGATCCCGACGATCCGCTGGCGGTGCCGCACGGGTTTCACGCCGACGCGAATTTCGACATGACCGCGATGATCGACCTCGTGTTCATGATGAACATCTACTTTCTGGTCACCACGATCGGCGCGGCGATGGGCGAGTTGAACCTGCCGGCCGCCAAACACTGTGTTGCGGCCGATCGTGAAGCGTCCGTGGTCGTCTCGATCATTGAGGGCGTCGATCGCTCGGCCGGTCAGGTTTACGTTGGCGATGGCCGCGAAGGCGAACCGTTGATCGAGAAAGAGGAGCAGGAGAAGGCCATCCGCGCGGCGGTCGAAGCGGGCGTGAGGTCGCAGAAAACCACGGTGCTCATCAAGGCCGAAAAGAACGTGCGGCTGCGCGACGTGGCGCGCGTGGCGGCTGCGGCCGCTGCGGTCCCCGGCGTGGAACTCAAACTGGCCGTCATCGAGAAGGATTAGCCTTGGCTGGTGAATACTTGGGGGTTATTCCCTCCCAAGTCTGGTGCGCAACATTTAAGGAGTAGCCTGCCGTGTCGGTTCGGTTTGCCTGTCCACGCTGCGGTACGAAGCTGAAAGTTGACGACGAGCTGGCCGGCCGGGTTGCGGCCTGTCCCGGCTGCGGTCGCAAGCTCGACGTGCCGCAGGCCCGCGCACCGGGCAAGGCCGCGTCGGCCAGGCGTCCCACCGTCACGGCTGACTCGTCCTACGCCGACGAGGACGAACCGCCGCTGGTCAAGATGAGTCCCTCCATCGACCACGAGGAACTGATCGACATGACGGCGATGGTGGACATCGTCTTCTTCCTGCTGATCTTCTTTCTCGTGACCTCGATGCAGTCGCTCGATTCGGCCATCCCGATGCCCAGCCCCGATCCACAGAAAGGGGCCGGTCGCGAGCAGAAGACGGATGACCCCGAGTCGGACGACGAGTATGTCATCGTCCGCATCGACAAGAACGACGCGATCCAGGTGGATGGCGTGGCAGTACAGGACGTGCAAGATTTGGTCGCCAAGCTGCGCGAACTCCGCTTCGGAGCCAGACAGTCCACGAAAATGCTCGTGGTCGGAAACGGAGACGCCTCGCACGGGATGACGGTCGCCGTACTCGACTCGGGGCACGAAGCGGGCATGGAACGCGTGCGACTGGCGATTTCCGATGAAGAATAGGAGGACAGGAATCAGGTGCCATGAACTAGCAGACTGCTTCAAAACTAGCCCGACGCGCAAGCGAGGGCTTTGCAATCATCGAAGGTCCGGCCCTCGCTTGCGCGTCGGGCTAGTTTTCCAAGCAAATCGGGTACTGAAATCCACTCCACGGTGAACGCCCGGCCTGTCCCAATCAACTATCACCACATCGCCGTTTTCTGACTCCCTCTTCCTGATCCCCGACTCCTGACTCCCATCTTCCTGACTTCACACCATGCCGTTTTTGAAACTTCAATACGCCGACGGTTCCGAGCAGCAGCGTGAATTGTCGCGCTCGCAGCCGCTCGCGATCGGCCGCCAGTCGTTCAACGAGATCTGCGTGCCTGAAGACGGCGTGGGGGCCATGCACTGCCGGGTCAGTTGGAACAAGACCGCGTTCGAGGTGACGGCCGCGACAGCCAGTGGCATCGATGTCAACGGGACATCGGTCGCGCGCGCCACGCTTCAGTCCGGTGATGTGATTCGAGTCGGCAGCCTCGATCTGGTTTATCTCGACCCCGCCGCCGTCGAAGTCGCCGCTGCCGGATTCAAACTCGTCGAAGAGGACGATCGCGGGAAAGGCGTCACCGCCGTGAAGCC
>JAYUFF010000258.1:0-2367 GCA_043738825.1 Schlesneria sp. | reverse complement strand
CGCAGCATGTGGATCATGGCCACGGCGTCGGCGAAGTCTTCAAACTGAAACCAGCCGCCATTGGGAATGCGGTTCGGTTCGAGCAGGAACGCGTGCGGTGTCTTCGCATGCTGAAACAGACGATGAGCAGCGACATCGAAAAACTCCTGTCCGTCATACGCGAGCGTCATCTCCGACAGAGCCGACAGCAGGTGGCAGTAGCCGCGCATCCAATCGACATCGGCCCGGTCAAACGCGATGACGAAATCGGCCTCGCGCCCGGCCGTTCCCAACCGGAACTGCTGCAAGATCGGCAGCAGCGTCAGCGATCTTGTCTCCGCCGTACCGAGGTTCATCGTCACGCGACCGACATGCAGCGGCAGCTTGACCTCCTCACTGGTGATCTTCGCCAGAGTCGCCTCGATCCGCGCGAGGTCATCGAGCCATTCCTGATTGATCTTCCGCAACGTCGGGTACGTCAGCGGCTCGGCGGGAGCGGGGACTTCGGCAATGGCGGGCGTTCCCGCAAATGCGAATCGAGGACGCGGACCGTACACCGCCAGCTTCTGCCCCAGCCGCTGCACGGCACTCACAAACTGAGTGACCCCCAACCCCAAACGCGACACGTCGTCCTTCGGCTCCACCTTGAGATGAGCCTCGAGCACGGCCACGCCTTCGTCGAACTTGCCCGACGACAACAGAGCGTCCACGTCGGGCGCGGCTCCCCACGCGGGCAGAGCCAGTCCGATTGCAACCAGGAAGATTGAGAGTCGAAGCATGATGGTGTCTTTCAGTTCGGCGACGAAGTCGTCAGCAACAGGTGAATCGGTTCCTCGAAATCGGCTTCGTCGCGGGTGCTGGTCGGATCGGGAGTCGGCAGCGGTTCACGAGGCAGCAGATTCGTTTCGGCCATATCAACGAGCGCCCCGTGCAGCAACGACCGGGCCTCGTCGAGTGTCGCTCCACACGTGATGACGCCGGGGAAGTCGAGCACTTCCGCGTGAACGCCACCCTCCACAACCTTGAACATCGCCTGGTAGGTCACCATCACATCGTCTCCGTCAAGTTCTTCACACATTCCTGGACCAGTTCGGCGAGGTCGAGGCTTTCGGCCTGGCCGTCGTAGTTGAGTAGCATTCGGTGACCGAGCACCTCACCGGCGAAGTAGCGGACATCTTCAAAGGCCACGTGGGCGCGGCCCTCGGCGAGGGCGCGGACGCGCGCGGCGCGAATCAGTGCCTGAGCGGCTCGCGGGCTGGCTCCCCACTTCACGAACTGGCGGACGCGCGGCGGCGCGAAGTCGGTGCCGGGGTGAGTCGCCAGTACGAGCCGGACCGCGTAGTCGCGCAGGGCGTCCGTCACGACGACCTTCTCCAGAATTTTTCTCAGCGCCATGATGCGATCCGAATCGAGCAGCTTCGGAATCTCGACGGCGGTACGCAGGATCGTGCGGCTGACGACTTCGTTCAGTTCTTCACGATTCAGGAACGGGACGACGACCTTGAACATGAAGCGGTCGAGCTGCGCTTCGGGCAGCGGGTACGTTCCCTCCTGCTCGATCGGGTTCTGCGTGGCGAGGACGAAGAACGGTTCCTTGAGCTGATACGACGAGCCGCTCGTCGTGACCGAGTGCTCCTGCATCGTTTCGAGCAGTGCGGATTGGGTCTTCGGCGACGCGCGGTTGATTTCGTCAGCCAGCAGAAGCTGCGTGAAGATCGGTCCCTTGCGGAACTCGAAGCGGTACTGACCGTGCTCGTCGGTGGACATGACGCTCGTCCCGATGATGTCGGCGGGCATCAGGTCGGGCGTGAACTGGATGCGGCGGAAATCGAGGTCCAGCACGCGCGAGAGGGCTTTCACCAGTTCGGTCTTGCCGAGGCCGGGCACACCTTCCAGCAACACGTTGCCGCCGCAAAAGATCGCGGTCAGCGCGGCTTCAATCGTCCGCTCCTGCCCCACGATCACTCGGCCCACGGCCTCGCGGGCGGCGGCAAATTCCTCTTTGAAGTGTCTGGCTTCCGTCTCCAACATCTCGGGCGAAACGGCAGCAGCGGCAGGTGCAGTGGCGATGCTCATCGGTGGGTTCCATTCGGGAAATAGAAGAGATTTAACCACAGATTTCACAGATGGGCACAGATAAGAGTAAGAGTTGAACTGGTTCGCCTTAGTCTTATCTGTGCCCATCTGTGAAATCTGTGGTTAAGAACTTTTCGGGCTTACTTGTCTTCGTCCCGCTTGCGCTTCAGCGCAAGCAGGCGTTCGGTGGTTGAGGTCGGTTTGCTTTCGTTGCCGGTCGGCGCGGAAGGCGTGTTCGGTGTCTGCGATTGCGATGCAACCGTCGTGGGTTTGGAGGAGGTCGAGCGGGGCGGGGCCGACCCGGACTGAGGC